>NZ_JBSGXP010000011.1:0-86435 GCF_053610105.1 Kitasatospora sp. NPDC054939
GTTGACTTTTGGCACGCTGTTGAGTTCTCAAGGAACGGACACTTCCTTCGGACCGCCTTCCAGCGGGCCCTCCGGGCGCTTCGTTCTTTCGTGTTTCCAGCTTATCAGATGTTTTCCGCCGTACTTGCCGGCTTCGCTTCCCTGACTTGCTTTCGCCTTTCGTGGCCTGACGGCCCGTCCGACGTTTCAAACTCTAGCCGATCCCCGCTCCGAAAAGCGAATCCGGCCGCAACCCATATAAACGCGCACGCCGAATTCGCACCGGGACGCGGCAAAACGCGACCCAGCCCGTACCGGGAAGTGGTGTTTCAAGGGATTGGCTGCCTCGGGACCGTCCGCGCCGATGCGTGTCCGGTGCTCCCTGCCAGGCAGCTCGAAGAACACTAGACCTCTTGGGAGACCGAGTCAAGCGCGGCCGGGGCCGCCGGCGAAGGCTCGTCGGCAGGCAGCTGGAAGGCCAGGACGGCCACGTCGTCGTCGTGGTCGGAGGTCACGCCCATCGTCCGCAGGAGTCGGGAGCAGACCACCTCGGGGGCGCCGGCCGCGCCGGCCAGGGTGCGGGCGAGCAGGTCGAGGCCCTGGTCGATGTCCTCGTCGCGGCGCTCCACCAGGCCGTCGGTGTAGAGGACGCCGGTGGTGCCGGGGAGCAGGCGCAGGGTGTGGGAGAGGTGCACCCCGCCGCCGGTGCCGAGCGGCGGGCCGTTCTGCTCCTCACTGCGCAGGACGGTCCCGTCGGGGCAGCGCAGCAGCATGGGGAGGTGGCCGGCCGAGGCGTAGGTGAGGGTGGAGCGGGCGGTGTCCCAGACGGCGTAGGTGCAGGTGGCGATCTGGTTGGCGTCGATCTCCATGGCGAGGCCGTCGAGCAGGCGCATCACCTCGTGCGGGGCGAGGTCGAGCCGGGCGTAGGCGCGGACGGCGGTGCGCAGCTGGCCCATCACGGCGGCGGCGCGCAGACCGCGGCCCATGACGTCGCCGATGACGAGGGCGGTCCGGCGGCCGTCGATGCCGATGACGTCGTACCAGTCGCCGCCGACGGCCGCTTCGGCTCCGCCGGGCTGGTAGGTGGCGGCGACCCGGAGGTCGGCGGGCTGTTCGAGCTTCTGCGGGAGCAGGCTGCGCTGGAGGGTGACGGCAGCCTCGCGCTGCCGGCGTTCGGCCTCGCGCAGCCGGGTGGCGGCCTGGACCTGGTCGGTGACCTCGGCGGCGAAGATGAGGACGCCGGCGGGCGGGCCGTCGGTGCCGGGTTCGGCGGGGTCCTCGCTGCCGAGGGGGACGCAGGAGACGTTGTAGTAGCGGTTGCCGGGGTGGCCGAGGATGCAGCGCGCCTTCACGCTGCGCGGGCGTCCGCCGCGGAAGACCTGGTCCATGAGGGGGAGGACGCCCATGGTGTCGAGTTCGGGCAGGGCGTCGCAGGCGGGCAGTCCGGTGGGGCGGTCGCCGAAGAGTTCGCGGTACGCCCGGTTGGCGTAGCCGAGCTGGTGCTGGGGGCCGTAGGTGACGGCGACGGGGGCGGGGATGCGGTTGAGGACCTCGCGCAGTTCGCCGGGGCGGTGGGGGACGGCCGGGCCGGCGGCGGGGGCGAGTCCGAGCAGGGCGGTCGGGTCCCGGGGGTTGGGCACGACGGAGTTGCCGGACGGTCCGGGGCAGGCGGGGGTGGCGGGGCCCGGGTCGGTGTCGGCCCCGGTCTGCGGGGCGGCGCGCCAGGGGGCTCCGGTGAGCCGGGCGCTCCAACGCATGAGGTTCAAACGACGGCCGCTTCCTCGGGATCCGGGCATACAATCACTTTTTGTGTGCGTCCTTGCACACGGGGTGACGGTTCGGTTGGGCAGATCCTGTCAGGCCGGAGCCCGATTTCGGAAGTCGCACGCCCAGGACCGGGCCGTCGTGTCAGTCACAACCCCTCGGATCCGGTCACCGGGCCCGCTCGGCCTCCGCCGGCGGCTGCTCCGCCGCGCCGAGCGACACCACCTCCCGGGAGAACAGCCCGCCGAGCAGCCAGTCCGTCAGCACCCGCACCCGGCGTTCGGTGGTCGGCAGCCGGCGCAGGTGCCGGGCCCGGTGCACCCACCAGGCGCGGCGGCCGGTGAGCCGGCCCCCGCGCGCGGTGTGCGCGACGGCCCGGCGCAGGCCGAGCGAGGTCGAGCAGGCCGGCGGGCCGGGGCGGTAGTCGGCGGCGGGGCCGTCGGCCAGGACGGCGAGCAGGTTGTCGGCGAGCTGCCGGGCCTGGGCGATGGCGTGCTGGGCGTTGGGCGCGCAGGGGGCGCCGTCCGCGTGCGGGTCGGGCACGGCGGCGCCGTCCCCGGCCGCCCAGGCCCCGGGCAGGGCCCGTCCGTCCGGTCCGAGCACCTGCAGACTGGGCAGGCAGCGCACCCGGCCGGCGGTGTCCAGCGGCAGGTCGCTGTCGCGCAGCAGGGGCGAGGGGCGCACCCCGGCCGTCCAGACCAGCGTGCGGGCGGCGAAGCGGCTGCCGTCGGAGAGGACCATCAGGCCGCCTGTCGCCGATTCCAGGGTGGTGCCCAGTCGTACGTCGACGCTGCGCTCGCGCAGTTGGGCGAGGGTGTGCGCGGCGAGCTCGGGGGGCTCCTCGGCCAGCACCCGGTCGGTGGCCTCGACCAGCACCCAGCGCAGGTCGTCGGCGGCGACGTTGTGGTGGCTGCGGACGGCGTACCGGGCCATGTCCTCCAGTTCGGCGAGGGCACCGACCCCGGCGAAGCCCGCGCCGACGAAGACGAAGGTCAGCGCGGACTGCCGGAGCTCGGGGTCGCGGGTGGTGGCGGCCAGGTCGAGCTGTTCCAGAACGTGATTGCGCAGCCGGACGGCGTCGCCCACGGTGGAGAAGCCGCGGCCGTGCTCGGCGAGACCGGGCAGCGGGTCGGTGCGGGAGACCGAGCCCGGGGTCACCACCAGGACGTCGTAGCGCAGTTCGATCAGCGCGGGGAGTTCGCCGCGGCCGGCGGTGTCGGCCAGCACACGGCGGCCGGCGTGGTCGATCCGGGTCGCGCGGGCGGTCACCACCCGGCAGTCGGGCAGCAGCCGGCGCAGCGGGACCACCACGTGCCGGGGGTCGATCGAGCCGGCCGCGACCTCGGCCAGCAGCGGCTGGTAGGTCGTCGAGGAGTGCGGCTCCACGACGGTGATCTCCGTGTCGCCCTGCCGGATACGCTCGCGCAGGCCGTGCTGGAGGCGCAGCGCGGCGGCCGTGCCGGCACAGCCGCCGCCGACGATCAGGATCCTGATGGCGCACCCCCTGTCGGTGTGACCCGCTTCACGCCCTCCATGAAGGACCGGCGGAGGCCCTCTTGTCCACAGTCCGTACGGTGGCGGATGGGACTGGAGGGGACCAGTGGTGCCGAATGGTCGTCCGGGGTGAGTTTCTGACGCACTTTTGGCCGCGAACTGCCGTGAACTATGGTCGGATTGTGTGCCGGGGCAGGTGTCGCCATGGCAACCGGCGGCAACGCACCGTGGATCGGCCACTACGGCCAGTTCCAGCATTGGCGTGCGAACCGGACTGCGGGACCGCGATCCGGGGAAGGGTAGTCCCCGGACGCGGCCCCCCGACGGGTGCCGACGCACCGCACGTCCGGGCAAGAGCTGCACGAGCGATGGGTCATCGGTCATTTCTGACAACAGACGGAGCTGCACCGGGGGGTGCAGGGGCGGGCGACGACAGGGTCCGGCATCGGACGCCTGCGGGGGAGAGTTGGGATGATGGAGCAGGAGCGAGTGTTGGGACGGACGGCCGTACCGCACGCCGGACCGGGAGTGGTGCCCGAGCAACGCGGGCCGGCGGACCTGGTGCCGCCGCACGGCATCGCGTACGCCGGCCACCCGTACCGCGGCGAACTGCCGCAGGCGGCCCCGGCGGGGTCGAGGCTGCGGGTCGACGCCCGGCGGAACCTGGAGAGCGTGCTGCGCGCCGCCCGCGAGGTGTTCGGCGAGTTCGGCTACGGCGCGCCGATGGAGGAGGTCGCGCGCCGGGCCGGGGTCGGGGTCGGCACCGTGTACCGGCGCTTCCCCAGCAAGGAGGTGCTGGTCCAGCGGATCGCGGCCGAGGAGGTCGCCTGGCTGACCGCGCAGGCCCGGGAGTCGCTGTACGGCGGCGACGGTGCCTGGGAGGCGCTGGCCGGGTACCTGGCGCGGGCGGTCGGCAGCGGTGCCGGGCGGCTGCTGCCGCCGGAGGCGTTCCGGTACGCGGAGGAGCTGGGCCGGGTGCCGGAGCAGCGCTCGGCCGTGCTGCGCGGCGGACTCGGCGGCGGGCTCGCCGACGCGCCGGGTGCCGAGCCGGTCGGCGCGGACCCGGCCGGGCACCCCGCCGATGCCGATCCGCGGCTGCTGCTGCAGCTGCTCGCCGCCCTGGTGGCGCGGGCGGGTGCGGCGGGCGAGCTGCGCCCGGGGGTGACGGTGGCCGACGTGGTGCTGGTGCTGACCGCCTCGGTGCCGGTGCACGCCGCGCGCTCGGTGCCCGCCGGGGCGACGGGTGGTCAACCCGCCGCCGGTCGACCGGCGGACGGTCACCCGCAGGACGGTCCGGCCGACCGCCTGCTGCAACTCCTGCTGGACGGGCTGCGCTCGCGCTGACCCGGCGCGGCGGTCTCGGTCCGCCGCTCGCAGGGGAGTTGGACCTGCCCGCCGCCGCGGCGCGGGCCTTCACCGCCGGTACGGCCGTCGCCGTACCGGCAACGTCACCGGGACCGAACAGATCCGCGACGTCCCCTCGGAAGAGTGGGTCGCGGCCGGTCCGGCTACCGCGTCACTCTGCGCTATGCCATCCTTTGGCCGTGGTTGGAGCCAATGTCCCGATGCGCGCCGTTCGCGCGCCGTCGGCGCCGTGCACTGGCGCTTCGTACGCCCAGGCACCCCTGCGTGCCCTGCCACCTGACGGGGACCGTGAGGAATGCTGGGGTCCGCTGTGAGCGCCGAGGAACCGAACGACCACGGCCACGGCCTCGACTTCGGCCGCTCGGGCCCGGGTGGCCCGGACGGCACCGGGCCGGGGCCGGGCCCCGGCCTGCCCGGACAGGTCCCCGACCAGGCGGGCCGACCGGGCCGCGAGTCGTTCACCGGCACCGGCGAGCCGCAGGCCCCCCGGGTGCCCGGCCAGGCCGCCGCCGGCCGGGGCGGCGTCACCCCGGAGGCGTTCGTCGGCACCGCGGCACCGGCCCGCCCGACCGTCCCCGCCCCGGCCGATCCGGTCGACGGCGAGCGCCCGCCCTCCGACGCCGAGTTGACCGCGCTGGTCCGGGCCGGCGACGACTCCGCGTACGAGGAGATCTACCGCCGGCACGCCGACTCGGTACGCCGCTACGCCCGGACCTGCTGCCGCGACAGCTTCACCGCCGAGGACCTGGCCGGCGAGGTCTTCGCCCGCACCCTGCAGGCCCTGCGGGCGGGCAAGGGGCCCGAGTTCGCCGTCCGTGCCTACCTGCTGACGGCCGTGCGCAACGTCGCCGCCGCCTGGGCGCGCAGCGAGCGGCGCGAGCAACTGGTCGACGACTTCAGCACCTTCGCGCACACCTCGGCCGCCACCGTCGAGTACGACCTGGCCGACCCGGGCGCGGACGCCTGGGCGATGGCGCTGGCCGACCAGCGGATGGTCATGCAGGCCTACGCCGAACTCCCCGAGGACGACCGGGTGGTGCTCTGGCACACCGAGGTCGAGCGGGAGTCGCCGAAGACCGTCGCGGTGATGCTCGGCAAGACCGCCAACGCCACCGCCGTCCAGGCGCACCGCGCCCGCGACCGGCTCGCCGCCGGATTCCTGCAGGCCCACGTGTCGGGCAGCCAGCAGAGCGACTGCGCCGCCTACGCCAACCGGCTCGGCGCCTACGCGCGCGGTTCGCTGCGCAAGCGGGCCTCGGCCGAGGTCGGGCAGCACCTCAAGGAGTGCGACCGCTGCACGGCCGCCTGCCTGGAACTGGCCGAGATCAACACCGGACTGCGCGCCCTGCTGCCCGGCGGGGTGCTGCTCTGGGTCGGGGCGGGCGGCTTCGGCGCCGCCGCGGCCGCCGTCGGCGGGGCTGCCGTGGTCGGCGGAGCCGCCGCGGGCACCGTCGCCGCGACCGCCGGGACGACCGCGGGCGGCACCGCCGGGAGCACCGCGGGCGCCGCGGCCGGCGGGATGGCGGCCGGTGGTGCGGGCGGCTCCGGCGGCAGCACGGCCGGGCTCGCCGTGGCCGGCGAGGGCCTGGGCACTGCCGCCAAGGCCGGCATCGCCGCCGCCGTCGCGGTGGCCACCGCGGCCGTCGCCGCGTACGCGCTCAGCGGCGCGCCGGACCCGCGTCCGGCGGTCGCCGCGCCCAGTGCCTCCGCCACCGCCGCTCCGCCGCCGCCCGCCGCGCCCGCCCCGCGGCCGAGCCCGCCGCCGCCGTCGCCCGCACCGGAACCCGAGCCCGAGCCCGAGCCGAGCCCCTCCCTCACCCGCGCCCCCGCGCCCGCCCCGGTGCCCAGGGCCACGCCCGCACCGACCCCGACGCCCACCCCGACGGCCTCGCCGAGCCCGTCGCCCCCGCCCGTCCGGGCCGCGTCGCCCAGCCCGACGCCGACGCCCACCCCCGAGGTGCCGGCGCCGCCCGTCCCCGTCCCGCCGCCGACGCCGACCGTCACCCCGCCCGTCCCGCCGGCGCCCACCGACTTCTGGGCCGACGAGATGCCGGTGCTGCGGCCGGGCCGCCGGGTGCCGCCGACCGGGCCGGCGATCCGGCTGAAGGAGAGCGACTGGTTCTGGCAGCGCGACCGGGTCCGGATCGGCGGTCTGCCGCACCGCCATGCGCTCAGCGTCCGGGCGCCCGCCGCGACCGAGGTCGAACTCGGCCGCAGCTGCAGCTCGTTCGACGCGGTGGCCGGGGTCGACGACTTCACCGGGGCGCCGGGCGGGGTGGTCTTCTCGGTGCAGGGCGGCGACGGCCGCACGCTGTGGCGCTCGGCCGCGCTGGGCCCGGGCGATCCGGCGGTACCGGTGCACGTCCCGCTGGCGGGGCAGCGGTCGGTCCGCCTGGTGGTGACGCCGGCGCACGGCCCCTGGTCCTCGATCAACCTGGCCGACTGGGCCGAGGCCCGCTTCCGCTGCACCTGAGCGGCGGAAGCGGGTGCGGGTGCGCATGCCGTGGGCCCGGGCACGACGGACCCCGGCGCGGCGGACTCGGCCGGGCCGGGGTCGAGGAGTCGGAGGGGTCGGCGGGTCCGGGGTCGCGGGTCCGGGGTCGCGGGTCCGGGTCAGACGGCGCAGGAGCCGTCCGCGCAGGACTCCCCCGCCGGCGCCACCGGCACCGGGGCCGGCCGGCGCTCGCCGATCTCCGCCGCGACCTGGTCCAGCACCCGGCGGAAGGTCTCGGTGTCCTGCCCGCCCTGCACGGCCCACTTGCCCTCGAACACGAAGGTGGGCACCGCCGTGATGCCCAGCTCGCGGGCCTCCGCCAGCTGCGCGCGCACCGCGTCCGCGCCCTCCTCGCCCGCCAGGTAGCCGGCGACCCGGTCGCGGTCCAGCCCGGCGGACACGGCCACCTCGGTGAGCTGCGCGCGGTCCCCGACGTCCACACCGTCGCCGAAGTGCGCCTTCAGCAGTGCCTCCTTCAGCACGCCCTGCACGGCCGGGCCGTACTCGGTCTCCGCGAGGTGCAGCAGCCGGTGGCCGAGGAAGGTGTTGACGTGCAGCGCGGCGTCGAAGTCGTACGCCAGGCCCTCGGCGCGCCCGAGCTCGGCCACCCGGGCATCCATCGCCACGGACTGCGGGCCGTAGCGCTCGGCCAGCCAGGCGCGGTGCGGGCTCGCCGTCTCCGGCGCGTCCGGCACCAGCTGGTACGGCCGGAAGACCACCTCGACGCCGTCCTTCCCGGCGAAGCCCTCCAGGGCCCGCTCGAAGCGGCGCTTGCCGATCCAGCACCAGGGGCAGGCGACGTCCGAGTAGATCTCGACCTTCATGACGGGGGTTCTCCAGAGGGGGTGGGGAGGACGGTCTTCGGGATGGGTGAACGATGAACCATCTCCGGACATTCCGCCCCGGCCCGCATCCGTACGCCGCCGACCGCGCCCGCCCCAGTACCGCGCCTTCCCTCAGTTCCGCGGTGGCGCCGGCACCACCAGTACCGGGCAGGCCGCGTGGTGGACCGCCGCCGTGCTGACCGAGCCCAGCAGCAGCCGATTGAAGCCGCCGTTCCCCCGGGTGCCGACCACCAGGGTGTGCTGGCGGGCGGCGGCGGCGAGCAGCACCTCGATCACGTTGCCCAGCACCACGTGCAGGGTCAGCCCGCCCCCGTACGGCCGGGCGCGGGCCTGCTGCACGGCGGCCACCGCGCGCCGCAGGCCGTCCGCCATCGACTCGACCAGGGTCTCCACGCTCTCCTGCACCAGCTCGGCCATGCCCGGCGGGTAGCCGGACGGTGCCGGGTTCACCACCGCCAGCACGTACAGCGGCAGGCCGAACAGCTCCGCCTCGGTCATCGCCCGGTCCAGCGCCCAGAGCGAGCCGTCCGAACCGTCGCACGCCGCCAGCACCCCCGGCGGCCGGCCGGTCGGCGGCTCCCCGGACACCGGCAGGGCGGCCGGGTCGGCGGCGGGGGACGGGTCGAAGCTCGGCGCGGACACCACGGGCTCTCCTCGCGGGGGACGTCGGACGGCGGGCGGCAGACGGTGGACACGGGACGACCGCCATGGTGCCGCCCGCCCCGCCCCGGCCCGCCGAGCCGCGCCGAGCCGGTCCCGGCCGGGTCCGCGGAGGGCCTTCGGCGGCAGGGGCACGGACGGCGCACGGGCCGTCGTCCACTGGCTCTGGCATGGGCCCGGCCCCGGCTACGGCTCCGGCGTCGGGCTCGGCCACGGCTCAGGTGAGCGGCGGCAGGGCGGGGCGGTCGGGGGTGGGCAGGCCGGTCCAGCAGGCGCCGTGGCGGCGGGCGCGGATCCGGCGCAGCCAGAGTTCGGTGCCGACCAGGTCGGCGAGCCCTTCCAGGGCGGCGGGCGGCAGCGGTGTGCCGGGTTCGGCGGCCCGGGCGAGCGCGGCCCGGACGGCGGGCAGGTCGATCAGCCCGGCCTCGGCGAGCAGCGGGGCGTCGAACAGTTCGGCGAGCCCGTCGGCGGCCAGCCGCAGGCCGGTGCGGGTGGGACCGGTGCGGTCGGGGCGCGGGGTGCGGCCCCAGTCGGGGGGCAGGTCGGTGCGGCCGGCCCCGGCGAGGACGGCCCGCAGCAGGGCGGGCCGGGCGCCGGGCTGGAGGCGGACCTCGTCGGGCAGCAGGCGTGCGGCGCGGACCACCTGGTTGTCCAGGAACGGCGCGTGCAGCCGCTGCCCGGGCTGTTCGGCGGCGTGCGCCAGCGTGCGGAACGCGGCGGCATGGCGGTGGAGGGCGTGCCGGGCCCGGTGTGCGCCGGGGTGCTCGGCGGGCGCCGGTTCGCGCGCCGCCAGGCGCAGCCGCAGCGCGACCGCGGAGAGCGCCTCGTCGGAGAGCCAGCGGGCGGCCGGACCGGGGACGCACCAGGCCAGGTCGCCGACGGACCGGGCACCCGCGGTGACCGCGCCGACCCCGCCGGTCCTGTCGACCGGGGAGCGGCGCAGGGTCAGCCCGACCGCGGTGTCGTCGAGCGCCTCGGCGTACCGGATCCGGGCCAGCCGGTGGGCGGCGCGCAGCACGGTCAGCGGGGTGCGCACCGCGCCCGCGAGACCGGTGGCGGCACGGTCGGCGCCGGCCAGGGCGGCGACCGGGGGCAGCAGTTCGCGCGCGCGGCCGGCCCGGACCAGGTCGGCGAGCCGGGCGGGGTGGCCGTCGAGGACGTACCGCGCGCCGTGGCCGGTGAGGTGGTCGGCGCCGCCGGCGGCGAAGCGGGCCTCGGCGCCGGCGGCGGTGACCGGTTCGGGGCCGGGTTCGTCGGTGAGCCGGCCGGGCGGCGGATCGGTGCGCAGGGCGGCGTACGGGAGGGTGTCGGGGCCGGCCGGCAGCAGGGTGTGCCCGAGCCGGGGGCTGTCGAGGAGGAGGGCCGCGGGGGTGTCGTGCTCGCCGAGGGTGACGGCGGCGAGCCGTTCGGGCTCCGGCTGGTCCGGGTCGGTGCGGCGGGCCCAGGAGCCCTTGACGGCGCCGCTGCGCGCGGCGGTCAGGGCGGGGGCGGGGGTTCGGCCGGCGGGGCCGGCGGGCGGGCCGACCGGCACGGCGGCGGCCAGCAGGGCGACGGTCGCGGAGCCGGTGCCGTACGAGAGGTCGACGCCGAGCCGGGGCCGGCCGCCGGCGGCCGCGGGTGCGCCGGTGCGGACCCGGGAGCGGACGGCTTCGAGCAGGGCGCGGGTGAGTTCGCGGACGGCGGCCGCCTCGCTGCGGGTCCGCGGGCCGGAGCCGGGCTCCTCGTACGGGGCCAGGTAGGGGCGGCCGTCGCGGATGCCCAGGCTGTGGCCGGGCGGCACCCGGTTGATGCCGGCGTAGGGGGTGCTGCTGCCGAGGGCCTCGGGTGATTCGGGGCAGGCGAGCCGGGCCGCGAGGTGGCCGGTGTCGAGGGGCGCGCCGACGAGGTCGGCGAGCGGGAGGGCGGCGGTGGCGTAGGCGGTGCCGCCGCGCCAGGGGGTGTGGAAGACGGGCCGGGTGCCGGCCAGGTCGGTGAGCAGCACGGTGCTGCGGGTGCCGGTGCGCAGGACGACGGTGTAGCTGCCGGGCCAGTGGGTCAGGTGGCGGACGGCTCCGCCGCGGGCGGCGGCCAGGCCGGCGGCGAGTTCCGCGTCGGTGGCGGCGCAGTGGCCGAGGACGGCGAGCCGGGTGGTGGCGGGGGTGTCCTCGGCGGGGTCGGGTGCGTCCGGGCCGTCGGGGCGCCGGGAGCCGGGGACGGCGGTGGTGGTGACTGCGGCCGGACCGGTGGTGACTTCGGCGGGTCCGGTGGTGACGGTGGCGGGGCGGCCGGGGCGGAGGGTGACCAGGCGGATCTCCTCGGGCCGCCAGTCGCCGACGGCCCAGAGCGGGTTGGGCCCGGTCCACAGGGGGCGCGCGGCGATCGGTGCCACCGCGCCGGGGGGCTCGTGCACCGGCGCGCCCGCTCGTGACGCGCCCAAGCTCCAGCCCGCAAGCCACCGCATCGCGCCTCCACCGGACGGGAACCCGAGGGCCGTCCCGGCGGCACCGCGGCGCGGGGCCGGCCGCCGGTCGGCACGCCGTCAGGGACATCGTGCCACCGGTCGGGGCTCCGGTGACCGGAGTTGACCATTCCGACCGGTTCACCGGCACGGCGGGGGCGCGGCGGCGGGTCGACGGGCGGGGCGACTTCCGGAACGCCGGCCGGACGCGTGGTGACGGCCGGACGCGTGGTGACGGCCGGTTCCGGGCCGGTCGGCGTCCTGACCGGAGCACGTCCGGAATACGACCAGGGCCCTGCTCGGGCAGGCGGCTCCGCCACCCCCGGCGGGCGCGGGGAACCACGCCCCGAACGGCCGTCACACCCGCAACAGCAGGGCGGGACGGGCGGAATCGCGCGGTCCGGGCCCTCCCCTCCACGGCCCGGACCGCTCGCGCGGCAGCCTTGGCATGGCCATCGCAAGATGGCCGAAAGGCATCGCCACGCCCGGGAGGGCATCCGCATGCCCTCCCGGACTCCGCCACCGCCCGCGGGGATTGAGGCAGCGGCATCCCCGGGCCCGCCGGGTCCTCGACGGCGGGCCGACCCACGACCACCAGCGAATCGTCGACCAGCCGGTCGAGCCAGGGAGCACGGCCGGGCGCACATCGACACGGGACCGGAGCACGGCCCTCCGGCGTGCGGCCCGCCGCCGATCCGCAGACCCCGGGAAGGTCCTCACGAGGCCTCCGGGGCCGGGGAGTTCGGCGATGCGCGGGTACGCGATCCCGCCATCCGGAATGCGGCCCCTTAACCCTCGGAACGCGTCCGACTACTCTAGGTACAGCAGCTACGGCCCGGTGCCGCCCGGGCCCCGCGCACAAGGCCGCAGGAGGTGCCGCCGCCACCATGACCGTCAGCCCACGAGGACCGAACGAACGGCTCGGCACGCTCCTGACCCTCGCCCAGATCAGCAACGCCGGCCTGGCCCGCAGGGTCAACGACCTCGGTTCGCAGCGCGGGTTGACGCTCCGGTACGACAAGACCTCGGTGGCCCGCTGGGTCAGCAAGGGCATGGTGCCGCAGGGCCCGGTCCCGCACCTGATCGCCACCGCGATCGGCGGCAAGCTCGGCCGCCCGGTGCCGCTGGAGGAGATCGGCCTCGGCGACACCGACCCCGCTCCCGAACTCGGCCTGGCCTTCCCGCGCGAGGTCTCCGAGGCCGTCCGCTCGGCCACCGACCTCTGGCGGGTCGACCTCGACCTGCGGCGCGGTTCCGGCGGCGGGCGCTGGAGCGACAGCCTGGCCGGCACCTTCTCGGTCGCGGCGTACGCCACCCCGGTCTCGCGCTGGCTGATCACCCCGGCGGACGGCTCGGTCGCCCGCGAGGCCCCGCGCGCCGAGGCCAGCTCCTACCGGGTCGGCCACTCGGACGCCGCCAAGCTCCGCGAGGCCGCCCAGGAGGCCCGCCGCTGGGACTCCAAGTACGGCGGCGGGGACTGGCGTTCGTCGATGGTGCCGGAGTGCCTGCGGGTGGAGGCGGCGCCGCTGCTGCTGGCCTCGTACAGCGACTCGGTCGGCCGGGCGCTCTTCGGGGCGACCGCCGAACTGACCAGGCTGGCCGGGTGGATGGCCTTCGACACCGGGCAGCACGAGGCCGCCCAGCGGTACTACATCCAGGCGCTGCGGCTGGCCCGGGCGGCGGCCGACGTCCCGCTCGGCGGCTACGTGCTGGCCTCGATGAGCCTGCAGGCCGGGTACCGCGGCTTCGCCGAGGAGGCCGTCGACCTCGCCCAGGCCGCGCTGGAGCGCAACCGGAGCCTGGCCACCGCCCGCACCATGAGCTTCTTCCACCTGGTGGAGGCCCGGGCCCAGGCCAAGGCCCGCAATGCGGCGGCGTGCGCGACGGCGCTCGGCGCGGCCGAGAGCGCACTCGAACGGGCCCGCGCCGGGGATCCCGATCCGGCGTGGATCGACTTCTACGCCTACGACCGGCTCGCCGCCGACGCCGCCGAATGCTTCCGCGACCTCGGGGTCCCCTCCAAGGTCCGCCAGTTCACCCGCGAGGCGCTCGCCCGCCCCACCGAGGGCTTCGTCCGCTCGCACGGGCTGCGCCTGGTGGTCTCCGCGATGGCCGAGGCCGAGGCGGGCAACCTGGACGCCGCCGTCGCCGCGGGCGAGCGCGCCGTCGACCTGGCCGGGCGGATCTCCTCGCAGCGCAGCCGGGAGTACGTGGTGGAGATGCTGCGCCGGCTGGAGCCCTTCCAGGGCGAGCGCCGGGTCCGGGAACTCACCGAACGCGCCCGCTCGGTGATCGTCGCCCCGGCCTGAGCCGCGGGGCCGGCGGCCGGAGCGGGCCCGCCAACGGAGCGGGGGCCGGCGGTAATTCGCATGCACCGGCGGGAGCGCCCCGGCTATGGTCGTTCCCGTCCAGGTGCGCAGGCAGGGGTTACTTCCACTTCTAATGGGCAGGTCGCGGGTTCGAGTCCCGTCACCGGCTTCGGGCCGGTGTAGCTCAGTCGGTAGAGCAGCTACGTCACCCCAGCCGTCCTCGATCTCTGGACACCAAGCGTGCATCGCACCTCCCGGTGCGACGGCAGCGGCTACTTCGTGGAGCGCCCCCGGGGGCGCGTTGAAGCGGCCCGACCCGCCGCCGCCGAACCGATCTCGGGAGGCACGCACCGGGCTGCCCGGTGCGCAGGCCGGAGGTTCCCCGCGCGGGTCCGGTTCCGGTCCCGCACAGGGAACCGTCGCCCTGCTGTCGGCCCCCGCCGTGCGCCCTGCTGTCGGCCCCCGCCGTGCCTCCTGCCTCCGCACCACCGTCCAGCAGGGGGATCCCACCGTGTCCCGTTTCAACAGCCGCCGGGCCCAGGCCGCTCCGACCTCGCCCGTCACCACCACGGGCCGCCGCAGCACCACCTGGCCGTGGCAGCAGCCGGCGAAGGCCCGCGGCCCGCGCTGAGGGGTGTCCGACGGACGCCCCGGCGCGGTTCGCCCCCTCGACCGGGTCCGCGTGCCGTGGCAGCATCGGCGGGCGGGGGCGGGCGGACGAGTGGGGAGCAGCCGTGGCGTACGACTTCGACGTGCTGGTGGTGGGCGGCGGGATCGTCGGCCTGTCGACGGCCTACGCGCTGACCCGCGAGCGGCCCGGGCTGCGGCTGGCCCTGCTGGAGAAGGAGCAGGACTTCGCCGCGCACCAGACCGGCCGCAACAGCGGGGTGATCCACAGCGGCGTCTACTACCGGCCGGGTTCGCTGAAGGCCCGGTACGCGGTCGCGGGTGCGGCCGAGATGGTGGAGTTCTGCCGCGAGCACGGCCTCCCGTACGAGGTGACCGGCAAGCTGATCGTGGCCACCGACAGGGCCGAACTTCCCCGGCTGCGGGCCCTGGCGGAACGCGGCCGGGAGAACGGCATCCCGGTCACCGAGCTGGACGCCGCCGGCATCGCCGGGTACGAGCCGGAGGTCGCCGGGATCGCCGGGCTGCACGTCGGCACCACCGGCATCTGCGACTTCCCGGCCGTCGCCCGGACGTACGCCCGGCTGGCCCGCGCGGCCGGGGCCGAGCTGCGGACCGGGGCGGAGCTGCGGGCGGTCGCCCGCCGTCCGGACGGCGTGACCGTGCAGACCTCGGCCGGCGAACTGCGGGCCGGGGTGCTGGTCAACTGCGCGGGCCTGCACAGCGACCGGATCGCCCGGCTGGCCGGAGACGACCCCGGGGTGCGGATCGTGCCGTTCCGCGGGGAGTACTACGAGCTGGTGAAGGAGCGCCGGGACCTGGTGCGCGGCCTGGTCTACCCGGTGCCCGACCCGGCGTTCCCGTTCCTGGGCGTGCACCTCACCCGCGGCATCCACGGCGACGTGCACATCGGCCCGAACGCGGTGCCCGCGCTGGCCCGCGAGGGCTACGACTGGCGCACCGTGCGCCCCCGCGACGTGGCCGGGACGCTCGCCTTCCCCGGGACCTGGCAGATCGCCCGGCGGCACTGGCGGTACGAGGTCGGGGAGCTGCACCGCTCGCTCTCCAAGCGGGCGTTCACGACCGCCGTGCAGCGGCTGCTGCCGGCCGTGGGCGCCGCCGACCTGGTGCCGGCCGCGGCCGGCGTCCGGGCCCAGGCGGTCGCCCGGGACGGCTCGCTGCTGGACGACTTCGCCTTCGCCGGCTTCGACCCGGACGACCCGCGCTCGACCCGGCGCCTGGTGCACGTGCTGAACGCGCCCTCCCCGGCGGCCACCGCCTCGCTGCCGATCGGGCGCGAGGTGGCCCGCCGGGCGCTCGCGGCCCTGGCCGCGGGCGGCTGACGGCGGGGGCCGCGGGCGGGGGGCCGAGGGCGGCCGGCGAAGGGCGCCGGGCTCCCCGGCGGGCCACCTCCGGCGCCCCCGTAGACTCGGTTGACTGTGACTGCCACTGCCCCCCTCCCCCAGCCATCGCCCTCCGCCCGGCTCTCAGCCGCACCGGCCGGGTACCCCGCGCCGATGTACCCGCACAAGGCCACCGAGGCCCAGCACAGCGAGCGGCGCATCCGCAGCTTCCAGCCGCGCCGGGGCCGGATGACCAACGCCCAGGCGGGCGCCCTGGACCGGGGCTGGGAGCGCTACGGCCTCCCCATCGACGGCAGCCCGCTCGACCTGGGCGCGCTGTTCTCCGGCCTCCCGGTCACCCTGGAGATCGGCTTCGGCATGGGCGAGACGACCGCCGCGATGGCCGCCGCCGACCCGGCCACGGGCATCCTCGCCGCCGACGTCCACACCCCCGGCCACGGCAACCTCCTCGGCCTGCTGGAGCGGGACGGCAGCGAGAACGTCCGGCTGGCCGCCGGTGACGCCGTGATCCTGCTGCGCGACATGCTGCCCGACGCCTCGCTGGCCGGTCTGCGGGTCTACTTCGCCGACCCGTGGCCCAAGCCGAAGCACCACAAGCGCCGACTGGTCCAGGAGACCTTCCTCGACCTGGTGCTGCCCCGGCTGGCCCCGGGCGCGCTGGTGCACTGCGCCACCGACTGGGAGCCGTACGCCGAGCAGATGCTCGCGGTGCTGTCGGCCTCGCCCGAGCTGGAGAACCTCCACCCGGAGGGCGACGGCACCGGCTGGCTGGAGCCCGCGGACCACCCGGACGGCTCCGTCCCCGGGTACGCGCCGCGCCCTGACTGGCGGCCCGTCACCAAGTTCGAGCGGGCCGGCATCGCCAAGGGCCACGTGGTGCACGACCTGCTGTTCCGCCGCCGCTGAGCGTTCGAACCGGCCCCGGGCGGGCCGGTTCGCCCAGGCAGGCCGGGACGGCCGATCGCGCCGACACCTCCCGGCCCGCCCGGTGCGAGGTCTACCCTGTGCCGGGTGAGCAGCCCGTCCGGTGGCGGGCACCGGGCCGGCGTCCGGACCGCCGCCGACCAGGAGGTGCCCACGCGCGCCGTCGGCACCCGCCTCCTCCCGGGGCCCCGGACGCGCCGGGCGCACCGGTTCGTGTCCCGGCCCGCCCCGGCGGCCGTCCCCCCGCCCGCCCCGCAGCCGGGCGCACCGCCCCGTACGTCGGCCCTGCCCTCCGTCACCGCGGGCGCCGGCCTGGCCCTGGTCTGCTGCGGGGTGCTGATCCTCCACCTGGTCCGCCGGCAGACCGGCACCACCGGCCTGCTGGTCGGGCTCGGACTGGCGCTGGTCCCGCTGCCGTTCGTGCTCGGCGGCCTGGCCTGGCTCAACCAGACCGCCCGCATCCCGCTGCGGCACATCGCGTTCTGCCTCGGCTGGGGCGCCTTCGCCGCCACCACCGTCGCGATCCTCGCCAACGGCTGGACCAGCGACTGGCTCACCGCCCACCCGGGCCCGTTCGGCGAGGCCCTGGGCACCGACGTGGTCACCCCGCTGATCGAGGAGAGCGCCAAGGGCGCCGCGCTGCTGATGCTGCTGCTCCCGCTCGGCCGGCGGCTGCGCTGCCGCGGCCCGGGCAGCGAACGCCCCTGCCACCCGCTGCTGCGCCCGCGCACCGACCCCCGCGCGTACGCGCACCGCGCGACCTCCCTGCACGCCCGTACCCGCCTGCGGCTGCGCCCGTACCTGCGCCCACTGCCGTACCTGCGCCCCCACCCGTTCTCGTCCGCCCATCCGCGCGCCCGCTCCCGCCCGCGGACGCTGGCCGCCGGGGTGGTGCTCGCCGGGATCACCGCCTGCGGGTTCGCGTTCACCGAGAACGCCCTCTACCTGGGCCGGGCCTTCACCGACGACCAGCAGCAGCGGCTGGACAGCATCGGCCTCGGCGAGGCGCCCAGCCTGCGCGACTTCGACTCCACCGTGCAGACCTTCGTGCTGCGCGGGCTGCTCTCGCCGTTCGCCCACCCGCTGTTCACCGCACTGACCGGGCTGGGCGTGGCCGTCGCACTGACCACCGGCCGCCGCTGGCTGGCCCGGCTGGCCGCCCCGGCCGGCCTGCTGGCGGCGATGGCCCTGCACGGCACCTGGAACGCCGCCGCCGACCTCGGCACCGACGGCTTCCTGCTGGTCTACGCCGTCCTGATGGTGCCCTGCTTCGCCGCCCTGGTCGGCTTCGCCGCCTGGGCCCGCACCCGCACCGCCCGCCAGGCCGCCCGCCGCCGGGCAGCGGGCGACGGTCCCCGTGGTGGAGGTACCGGCGCGATCCGGTGAAAGCGCTCCGCCGGGCCCCCGCCGTCGCTACCGTGAGGTCACCCGCTGCACCCTCCGGACCGGCCCACCACGCCACCAAGGGACGGATCCATGAGCCCCACCGACCCCATCGGCAGGACCCGCGCCCGGATCGCCGGAAGCTGCGCGCTCGCCTGCCTCGCCTACACGCTGTGGACGTGGATCGACCACGGCTCCGCCCAGCGGCTCCCCCTGGGACAGCCCTTCGCCCTCGCCTCCGTCGTCGCGGCCGCGCTGCTCGTCGCCACCGGAACGGCGCTGGCGGTCCGGCCGGTCCGCCTCCCCGCCCCCGGCCGCCGCGCCCTGGTGCTGTCCTTCTCCCCGGTCTGCGGCTGGCTCCTGCTGTACGCGCTGCGACTGCTGCTGGACCCGGTCGGACCGGGCGACAAGGCGACCGGGCTCGCACTGGCGGCAGCGGTCACGGCCCTCCTGGTGACCGCGGGCTGCGTCGGCCGCATCCCGCCGACCGGGAAATCCGAATGACCGCGCCACCCGATCACCTGGAGCTGCGACGAACGATCACACGATCGAGGAACTCAACAGGATCAGGGAGGAGGCACTCCGCCTGGGCAGCACCCTGCGTTCGGTGTCCGAGGCACTGCCCCCGAGCGAGGTGGGCGAGGACCCGAGCGGTCTGGTCGGCGTGACGATCGACGCCTCCGGCCTGCCCGAGACCGTCACCGTCGCGGCGCCCTGGAAGAACCGCATCCGCCCACAGGACCTCGCTGCCGCGGTCCTGGAGGCATCCCGCGCGGCCGGGATGCGACGGATGGAGAGTTGGGCCCGCGAACTCGACAGCTCCGGGGCCACCCGCGCGGACCACCCCGGCGAACGAAGCACCGACCACCGGGACTTCTCCGGGACGGACCCCCGACAGGACCCCCCGTCCCACGCCGTCGACGGCACTAGGCCGCTCGGCGAGGTGTTGGAGGAACTCCTCGACGTCGCCACCCAGGTCGAATCGGCCACCACCCCCGCCCTGCTCGACGCCTCCGGTGCGGCAGCCAACCGGACCGGCACGGTGAGCGTCACGCTGGGCGTCGCCGGGCTGCGGTCGGTCGACATCGACGCCGGGTGAGCCGCCCCCCCGGACGGGCTCGGAGATCTCCCGGGAACTCAACACCGTCCTGGCCGCCGCCCGTACCCGCCTCGCTGCCGCGGTGGAGGAGTCCGGAGCGCCTGGCCGTCGACTGGACCGTCTGCTGGCCGAGTCGATGGCCGTACTGCACAACCCTGCCGCATCCCTGGACGACTGACACCCGCAACGACATCGAGACCGAGGGGGCGCCTCATGGGCGACGAGGAGAAGAAGGTCACGCCCGAGGACCTGCGCAAGGACGCCAAGATCTGGGACGAACAGAGCCAGGAGCTGGCGAAGATCGCCACCAAGACCGAGGCCACCAGCATGAACCGACTGGAGTCGGGGATCTTCCAGCTGGTCACGGGTCCGTACGGACAGTTGGTGACGATGGTCTCCGCCCGCTGCAAGGAGGGGTCGACCGCGACCTCGGAGATCGCCCAGGCTCTACGGCGGATCGCCGGAAACTACGAACGGAACGAAGAGGGCACCTCGGCCGAGTTCCGGAACATCTGACACGGGGGAGACGATGGCTTTCAGCCTGGCACAGTACGAGGCCCTGATGGGCGATCTCACATCAGGCACGAACAAGCTCAACACCGAGCTGGCGCGGGTCCGTCCGGCCGCACAGCAGGCCACGAACCACTGGTACGTCCCGCAGAAGGTGGCGGACGGGATCATATGGCTGGCCGACCAGGTGGTGTCGATCGGCAAGGGCATCCTCAATTCCGTCCTCGATCTGCTCAAGGGCGTAGTCGCACCGGTCTACATGTTCAGCTACGGTCTGGACTGGAAGGACGTGCGCGGACGGGCCAAAGCCGTGGCCGATGAGATCCGCCCGGAGGTCCGCCCCACCAACCGGTCCTGGAAGGACGACGCAGCGGACAACTACGCGGACGCGGCGGCCCTGCAGAAGGACGCGGCGGCCCGAGTCGGCGACATCGCCGACAAGATCGGGACCTCCCTGCTGATCTGCGCCGTCGCGGCGATGGCCTTCTACGTCGCGGTGCTCGCAGTCGTGATCAAGCTGATCACGGCGACCGTCGCCGCGATCGTGGCCTTCGGCTCGGCCGTCTTCTCCTGGGCGGGTGCGTTGATCATCGTGGAGGAGGCCGGCGTCAACACCGCCGTCCTGGCGACCGCCGGAACCGCCCTCCTGGCCGTCCTGGGCTCCCAGGTCACCGAGTTCGTGACACTGACCGGCGAGGCCTCCGACCCGTCCGGATTC
Organism: Kitasatospora sp. NPDC054939; assembly: GCF_053610105.1. Taxonomy (NCBI): domain Bacteria; kingdom Bacillati; phylum Actinomycetota; class Actinomycetes; order Kitasatosporales; family Streptomycetaceae; genus Kitasatospora; species Kitasatospora sp. NPDC054939. The sequence continues at coordinate 19,973 of NZ_JBSGXP010000011.1, forward strand.
CCGCACGGGAAGTGGCCCGACGCCGTGGCGTGAGGGCTGTCGGTAGAAGCGATTTCCCATCCGGGCGACTTCCCCGTATCGTTGTGTTCACCGACGCGGGGTGGAGCAGCTCGGTAGCTCGCTGGGCTCATAACCCAGAGGTCGCAGGTTCAAATCCTGTCCCCGCTACTCAGTAGCCGGAAGGCCCGGAGGATTCGTCCTCCGGGCCTTTCGTATGTCCGGGCCACGGGGAAGCCACGGTCGGGGAACGAAGCGGTAACACCGTGCATATCCAAGATCGGGCCGTCGGGCGGCACTGGATACTGATCGCCGGGTCACCCGCTCGGGTGGCCGCACTGTACGGAGAAGGAACACCGAATGACCTCGAAGCGCCTTGTCAGCACTGCCGTGATCTGTCTGGCCCTGGCAGCCGGTACGACGGCATGCGGGGGAGACAAGGACAAGACCGCGGCCACCGGCCCGAACGCCGCTGCCCCGAGCACGGCCGCGCCGTCGCCCACCCCGACCGTTCCCGCCCTCGACACGGAGAAGCTCACCGCCGAGGAGATCGAGAAGAAGGCCAAGGACGCCATGGCGGCGGCCACCTCCGTCCACATCAAGGGCCAGGCGGCCATGGACACCGGCTCGATGAAGATCGACCTGATCCTGGACACCAAGGGCCAGTGCACGGGCACCATGGCGATGGGCGCCGTCGGCAGCTTCGAGATCATCAGCGACGGCACCAAGGCGTGGCTGAAGCCGGACGCCGCGTTCTGGAAGAGCCAGGCCGGCCCGGGCGGCGACAAGGCCGCCGAGCTGTTCAAGGGCCGCTACCTCACCGGTGACATGAGCGACCGGGAGATGAAGCAGATGGCCAGCTTCTGCAACCTGGCCGTCTTCACCAAGGACCTCACCGACGCCGACGGCGGCAAGGTCACCAAGGGCTCGGCGGGCACCGTCAACGGCCTGAAGACCTTCAGCCTGAACAGCGTCAACAAGGACGGCGAGAAGAGCCTCGTCCACATCGCCACCGAGGGCAAGCCGTACCCCGTCCGGGTGGAGAACACCGGCTCGGAGCCCGGCACGATCGACTTCACCGACTACGACAAGCCGGTCCAGGTCACCCCGCCGCCGGCCGACAACGTGATCGACATGAACATCTTCCGCAAGCAGTTCCCGGCCGGCGCCTGACGCCTGCGGGACCAGGACGCGGCGGGTGGATAATCCGTTGCCCTCCCCGGCGTGCGCTGCCTATGGTGGCTGCACACTGAAGGGAGGTGATCCTGAATTGAGTTCCATCAGGATGCGTGAGGTGGCTGCTCGCTAGAGCCGCCCCTGCCTGCGCAGGGTGGGGCCCTCGGCCTCCGGCAGGCGAAATCCATAGCAGTCACCCGGCCCGCGGGCTCACCGGTACATCCCCGGTGCCGCGCCACCCGGCCCCTCCGAGGGCCCGGCGGTGCGGAGCAGCCCGCGGGCTGTCTGCTGTCCGCAGTCGTTCTCCGGTGCCCCGGTGGCAGCGGATCCCGAACGTTCCCGAACGCTAGAGTCCACCCCGGATCCGCGGGGCACAACGACTCCGACGGCGGTGGCGGGGCGGGCGAGGGGGCGGCGATGGCGAGGGTGCAGCGGGCCGGGAGTGCGGCGGCCCTGCGGAGGGTGCAGCGGGTCGCGGCGGTGGTCCTGCCCGGGGTCGGGGTGCTGGGGCTGCTGCTGTTCTCGCTGGGCCGGGCGCGGTTCTGGCAGGCGTTCGGCGGCGGCCTGGTGGTCGCCGGGGCGGCGGCCGTGGTCGGCGCCGCGCTGGGCTTCCTGTTCGGGGTGCCGCGGATGCGGGGCGGCGGCGAGCAGCCGCAGGGCTCGGGTTCGTACGTGCCGAACACCAATCTGGAGCAGGTCTCGGACTGGCTGACCAAGGTGCTGCTCGGGGTGGGGCTGACCCAGCTCGGCTCGCTGGGCGAGCGGCTGGACCGGCTGGGCACGGCGCTGGCGCCGGCGCTGGGCGGTGAGTCGGGGACGGCGCCGTTCGCGGCGGCGCTGGTGCTGTACTTCCTGCTGTTCGGCTTCCTGGCGGGCTGGCTGGTGACCCGGCTGCTGCTGCCGCAGGTGCTGTCGGACGCGGACCGGGCCCTGGACCTCTTCCTGGCCGGCCAGGACCGCGACCGCAGGGGCGACAAGGTCGGCGCGGACGACCTGCGGGTGCGGGCGATGCAGCATCTGGGCGTGCTGGGCGGCAGCGGGGAGCAGCCGCGGGAGGTCGCCGGGCAGTTGCCGACGGCCGGCCCGGCGAGCGTGGTGGCGGAGGTCCGGTCGACGGCGCGGCGCTCGGCGCTGACGGCCGAGCAGGTGCGGGAGCTGTTCGCGGACGGCTCGGAGGCCCGCCGGTTGCAGGCGCTGGCGCTGATGCAGGGCGATCCGGCGCTGGGCGACCTGTCGAGCGTGCTGGCGGCGATCGAGCAGCCGCGGTCGGGCTTCGAGCAGTACCACGCCCTGCTGGCGGCGCGCGGCCTGCTGTCGCTGCTGCCGGTGGACGAGGCGCAGCGGCTGCGTGACGCGGTGGCGGGGCGGCTGCTGGCGGCGGACGGCATCCCGTACGGCTCGGACCGCAGTTGGTTGGCGGAGAAGATACTGTCCCGCCTGGACGCCCCGGCGACCCCCGCCTTCCCGGGATCCGCCGTGGCCCCGGCACCGCCTGCCGGAACCGGGGCCGAGCAGCCCGCCGCCCCCGGGGTGGCGCTCCCGCAGCAGCCGGAGCCGCGCGGCTGAGGCGGGGCGATCCGGGACGGCACCGGCGGAGACGGCACCGGCGGGGACGGCACCGGCGGGGGCCGGAACGAGGCGGACTGGCCTACGGCCTACCGGCCGCGCGGCGGCGGCGGTGGTCGGCGGCGCGGAGCACCAGGACCCGGCGGGTCAGGCCGTCGCCGGGGCGGGGGAAGGTGCGGATCTCGCTGGCGATCCGGCGGGTGCCGAGGGCGCGGCGCAGCCCGTCCAGGTGGCGGCAGCGGCGGCTGCGGCCGTCGTGCAGCGGGTGGACGCGCACCTCGCCGGCGGGGTCGGTGACCCGGACGAGTTCGGTGAGGGCGGCCAGTTGCCGCTCGGGGCCGAAGAGTTCGGGGTAGGCGAAGAGCAGGTAGCCGCTGAGGGTGAGGGCGAAGGTGCCGTCGGCGAACGGCAGCCGGGGCAGTGCGGCGGCCACGTACTGCTGCGGGTGGGCGGCGCTGTCGGCGGTGTAGAGCCGGCGGGCGCGGTCCCAGCTGCGCAGGTAGCGCTCGGCCGGGAGCACGCGGACGGGCGGGTACAGCTCGGGGCGGTCGGCCATCGCCCGGGCCATGGCGGTGCGGGCGGCGAGCGCGTCGGCCGCGACCTCGGCTGCGGGGCGGGCGTAGGCGGGGTCGGCGGCGATGACCAGGCAGCCGAGGGTGCGGGCCTCGGCGGCGAGTGCGGCGGCGCCGCCTGGGCAGTCGAGCACCGGTCCGGGGAGGGCGGCGAGGGCGGACCGGGTGAGGCCGAAGAGCCCGCAGTACTCGTCCAGCGGGCGGGAGGTGACCAGGGTGCCGGGTGGGGGGTCGGCCATGCGGCCATCGGAACACGGCCGGGCCCGGCCCGCATCCGAGGAGGCGGGCCGGGCGGGCGAGGAGGCGGGCCGGGGCGGGCGAGGAGGCGGGCCGGGGCGGGCGAGGAGGCGGGCCGGGGCGGGACACCGGGCGGCGAGGAGTGGGCCTGGGTGTCAGCGGCCGAGCAGGCCCCGGACGGCGGCCCGGTCGACGCTCGCCATCGCCCGGACCAGCTGCGGGGTGAGGAAGACGAGCAGCAGCCCGACCAGGGCGACGCCGGCGATCTGGGCGGGCGACTCGATGTAGTAGACGTGGTGCGCGTTCGCGTCGTCCCAGAAGTCGAAGACCCGGTAGCCGGGCCAGTCGGTGTAGGTGGGGAAGACCCAGTGGTACGCCGGGTACAGCGCCATGGTCCAGCCGACGAGCAGGAAGACCAGCGCCAGGGTGAAGGACAGGATCGCCCAGGGGAGCATCACCACCTGGTAGAGCACGGCCTTCCAGCCGGCCGTGTCGGAGAGCCGGGCGCCGATGGACGGCCAGAAGCCGGGGCGCTTGGGCCGGACCGGGGCGGGGGCGGGCACGTCGAGCGCCAGCAGGGAGCGGGCCCGGGCGCGCTCCAGTCGGCCGAAGCCCCGGGCTCCGGCGAGCAGGGCGGCCAGCACCGGCAGGCCGAGCACGGTCACCACGGTGCCCAGGCCGAAGCTGAACAGGGTGACGGTGAGGCTGAACCCGACGATCGCGATGGGCAGCCGGGTCAGGAGGTACCCGAGTTCGCGGTAGCTGTACGAGGCGAAGGGCGCGCGCCAGAAGTAGGGCGCCTCCTCGGTGCGGCGGGGGCGGGCCGGGCCGGCCGCCGCGAGGCCGCCGTCGGTGTCGGCGGTGTCGTACTCGCTGTGCGGTGCGTACTGGCTGCTCATCCCCGTGCCTCGGTCCTCGGATCGGTCGGCCGCCGGCGGTCCCGCCGACTTCCTCCAGCCTGGCAGAGCGCCGTGTCCCGGGGGGATCCGGTCACCCGGCGGAGCGGGGGTGGGGATAACCCCCGCTCCGTACGAAACCCCCGGCCCGTGTGCCCCCGGCCGGCGTCAACGGGCCCGGGGCCGCCATTCGTCGTCCAGCAGCGCGTACTGGTAGGAGTCGCGCCAGGCGCCGCGCAGGAAGGTGTCGTGCCGCAGCCGTCCCTCCAACCGGAAGCCGGCCCGGGTGAGGACCCGGACGGAGGCGGCGTTCTCGACGTCGGTGCGGGCGACCAGCCGGTGCACGCCGAGGGTGCGGAAGGCGAAGCCGCAGAGCAGCGCGGTGATCTCGCCCGCGTAGCCGAGGCCCCAGGTGTCGCGGCGCAGCGCGTAGCCGAGGGTGGCGCTGCGGTGCTCGCCGAGGCCGAGGGCGGCGTTGCCGATCGGCTCGGCACGGGCGGGGTCGTCGGCGTCGGCGTCGGCGAGGCGGGTGACGGCGAGCCGGTAGACGGTGCGTTCGGGGCGGTGGGCCTCCTCCAGGTACTGCTCGATCTGGTCGGCGCAGTCCTCGCGGTCGCGCGGTTCGAACGGCAGGTAGCGGGTGGCCTCGGGGTCGCCGAAGACGGCGTGCAGCGCGTCGACGTCGTCGGGGGTGTGCTGGAACTCGCGGATGGCCAGCCGGGGGCCGGTGAGCAGGACGGGCACCATGCCTGCCGACCCTACTCCCGCGGAGCGGTTACCGTACGTGACATGGAAGACGAAGACCTGCGGCTCGCCCCGCGCACCAGGGCCGCCGAACTGCTCGCCTGGGCGGAGGCCGAGGGCCTCCCGCCGGTGCCCGAGGGGCCGCTGCGAGCGGTGCTGGCGCTGTTGGAACTGGGCGAGGGCAGGATGCACGACGGCTGGCCCGAGCTGACCTCGAACGTGCTGGAGCAGCTGCTGTACGAGCGGCTGTACCTGTACGTCCAGCCGGAGCCGGAGGCGGATCCGCTGGACTACGGCCGGGCGGTGCGGCTGCTGATCGACCACCAGCGGGCGGCGCGGCGGTTGAACGCCAAGCGCCAGGAGCGGTTGCACGCCGAGGCGGAGTGGCAGGGCGAGCTGGCGGCGGGGCTGTTGCGCCGCGCGGACCTGGTGACCTGGCCGCGGCTGTACGCGCTGCTGCTGCACGCGCACGGGGTGGACACCGCCGACGGGGCTGCGGTGCGGGAGTGGCTGGACGCGTTCCGGGAGCTGGCGGAGGAGGACCGGGCGGCCGTGTTCGCGGGCCTGGAGGAGGCGGGTTGGCTGGATCCGGTGGAGGGTGACGGCGGTTGGGGTCCGGCCCGGCTGCTGTCGGTCGGGATGGCCACGGACGGCGCCCGCCGACTGCTGGAGCAGGGGCTGATGCGGCGCAGCTACCGCAATCTGGCGGAGTTGACAGCGCAGGGCCGGCCGATGCCCGAGGAGTTGGCGGGGGACTTCGGGGCGTTCGAGGGGGCGGCGGCCGGGGTGGCGCTGGAGCTGTTCGGGGAGTGGACGGTGCCGGGGCTGGCCGGGCTGCTGGTGGAGGAGTACCCGGAGCTGGCACCGGAGCCGGGCCAGGAGGAGATCGACGCGTACCTCGCGGGGCTCTGAGCGTGCGACGACGGCTCTGAGCGCGCGGCGGCCCCGGTCCGCAGGGCGGACCGGGGCCGTTCACCGCGGGTTCAGGGGTTGATGCCGCGCTGCTCGAACCAGCTCTCCGGGTCGACCGGGGCGCCGCCGCCGGGGCGGACCTCCAGGTGCAGGTGCGGGCCGGTGACGTTGCCGGTGGCGCCGACCTTGCCGATCTGCTGGCCGGGGACGACCTTGCCGGAGCCCTTGGTGATCGAGGAGAGGTGGCAGTACCAGATCTCGGTGCCGTCGGGCAGGGTCTGCACGATGCGGTAGCCGTAGGAGCCGGACCAGCCGGCCGAGGTGATGGTGCCGGAGCCGACCGCGAAGACCGGGGTGCCGGTGGAGGCGGCGAAGTCGAGGCCGGTGTGCAGGTTGGCCCAGTAGCGGGCGCTCTGGCCGTAGTGGGCGGAGACCCGGTAGTCCTTGAGCGGCAGGTTGACGGCGGCGAGCTTGGCGCGCTCGGCGGCCTCGGCGGCCTTCTTGGCCTCCTGCTGCTGGACGGCCTTCTTGGCCTGCGCCTCCTGCGCGGCCTGGAGGCGGGCGCTCTCCTCGGCGGCGGTGCGCTGGCTGTCGGCCTGGAGCTGGATCCGGGCGGCGAGGGCGAGTCCGGGGTCGGCGGAGAGCGCGACGGGGGTCTCGTCGGGGGTGGAGACGGCGGGGGCGGCGGCCGGGGTGGCGGAGGCGAAGCCGGTGGCGCCGAGGGTGGCGACGGCGGCGGTGACGCCGAGCAGCGGAGCGGTGCCGCGGGTCTGACGCGGCATCCGGTGCCGGTTGGTCTCGGCCGGCTGCGGGGCGGTCTCGTCGGCGGTCCCGTATCCGTCGGCGTGGGCGGGCGGCCACGGCTGGTCGAGCAGCTGGGTGCCGGCGCTGGAGCCGGGCAGGTGTGCCGGAGAGTACGTCGACGCCACGGAGGCGCGCTCCTTTCCTTCCCTCACGCCTACCGGGTTAGCTGACGGGTTCGGAGCAGGAAGGTCTCCTACGGTCGGGCCCGAGGGCTCGGCCGATTCACCCCAAGGAACGTGGTTCCCCGGCTCCCTGACCAGCCCGGGGGCGGGTCGTCGGGATTGAGCGTGCGCGCGGTGCCGTCTGGTACGGCGTGTCGACCGCGCTGCGTTATCAAACGTTAATCCGAGGAGCCCATGATTCCAAGCCATCCGCCCGGGACAGTCCGATACTGCCCTGACACCTTCACACCGGATGGGCGTTTTGGCAGGTTTGACGACTCCTGCACACTACCGAACGTTATGGGACGTCAACGAACGACCATTGATTGAGTACGGGTACTCATGTGCGCGCTCCCGGCCGCCGCGATCCTGGCGCCATGAACGCACCGATGCAGTCGCGCACCACGGCCGCGTACTACGTCCAGGCCGTGCTCTCCTTCGCCCTCTCCGCCGGGGCCGTCGCCGTCGGGATCGCCTACCTGCCGGTGGGCGGCTGGACCCGGGCCTTCCTCGGGATCGGCCTCCTCTACACCGTCACCTCCTGCTTCACCCTGGCCAAGGTGGTCCGGGACCGCCAGGAGACCTCGGAGCTGGTCAGCCGGGTCGACCAGGCCCGGCTGGACAAGCTGCTCGCCGAGCACGACCCCTTCAAGGTGGAAGGGGTCTGACCGCGCCCTCCCGCCCCCAGCCCCCTCCTCACTCCCGACCCCCTCCCGGATCCGCCGACGGCCGTCGCTTGACGGCTAAGGCTATTAGCCTTAGCTTTATGGCTACGGAGTGCACGCCGCACCCGCCGGACCGAGGAGGACCCCGATGCCCGCCATCAGCACCCCCGCCACGCAGTACCTGGACGTCCCCGGCGGCCGGCTCGCCTACGACGACACTGTGCAGGGCGACGGCCACCCCGTCGTCCTCCTGCCCGGCATGCTCGACAGCCGCGCCGCGTACCGGCACCTGCACCCGCTGCTGACCGCCGCCGGGCACCGGGTGATCACCATGGACCTGCGCGGCTTCGGCGACTCCTCGATCCGCTGGGACGACTACTCCCCCACCGCCATCGCCGGCGACGTGCTCGCCCTGCTGGACCACCTCGGCATCGAGCGCGCCGCCCTGGTCGGCCACTCCTACACCGGCGCCAGCGTGGTGAAGGCCGCCGGGGACGCGCCCGAGCGGGTCGCCGGGATCGCCCTGCTGAACGCCTTCGTGGAGAACCTCCCGCAGACCGCCGTGCAGCGCGCCGTCTTCGGCGTCCTCGGCACCCTGCTGATCCACTCGCCCGCCTTCTGGGGCCTGTACCACCGGAAGATGGCCTACCCGGGCGCCCGGCCGGCCGACTTCGACGCGTACGTCGACGGTCTGGTGGCCGCGATGCGCACCCCGGGGCGGAAGACCGCGACCCGCGGCCACGTTCGCGGCGACTCCGCCCCGCAGGGCTGGGGCGCGGCGGTGCACTGCCCGGCGCTGGTCGTCATGGGCAGCAAGGACCCGGACTTCCCGAAGCCGGAGGCGGTCGCCGACCGGCAGGCCGCCGCCCTGCGCGGGCGGAAGGTGATGATCGAGGGGTCGGGGCACTACCCGATGGCCGACGCCCCGCAGGCCACCGCGGACGCCCTACTGCCCTTCCTCGCCGCACTCTGAGCCGTACGGACCGAACCGTGCGGCCCGAACCGCACGCCGCGAGCCGCACCCCCGCCCGAACCGCACCCCCGCGCCACCCCGCGTCCGCCCCACCCCCCTTCCCCCGGAGGACCCCATGCCCCGCGTCGGCCTCACCCCCGACCAGGTCGTCACCCACGCCCTCGCCCTGATCGACGAGCAGGGCCCGGAGGCGCTCACCCTCGCCGCCGTGGCCGGCCGCGCCGGGGTCGCCACCCCCTCCCTCTACAAGCACGTCAGCGGCGGGCTCGCCGAGCTGCGCCGGCTGGTCGGCGTGCGGGTCACCACGGAGCTGGCCGACCGCCTCGCCGCGGCCGCGCTGGGCCGCGGCGGCGACGAGGCGGTGGAGGCCGTGCTGCGCGCCTACCACGCGTACGCCGTCGAGCACCCGCACCGCTACAACGCCCTCCCGCAGGCCCCGGACCCGGACGCCGAGCTGGCCCGCGCGGCCGCGCGGCTGGTCGGGGTGCTGGTGGCGGTGCTGCGCGAGTACGGCCTGGACGGGGCCGAGGCGGTGCACGCGGCGCGTACGGTGCGGGCGGTCGCCCACGGTTTCGCCTCGTTGTCGATCGGCGGCGCCTTCCAGCTCTCCGAGGACCCGGCGGTCACCCAGGACCGCCTGGTCGCCGTGCTGACCGGTGGGCTGCGCGCCTGGCCGAAGGGCTGAGGCTCCCGTCGCGCCGGATCCCCCGGGCGCCCGGACACTGGTAGTGGTGCGCCGTCCGGAGGACCATTCCTCCGCACGAGAATTAAGGTATGAAGAAATGAGGAACCCCCAAGGACGCCCACCCCCTCGGAGCGGAAAGGCCGGGTATCCCGATGGACCTGACCTCACCGTGGCTTCCCCCCACCGAGGAAGGGAACCGCAGCACGCACGGCGGCCCCACCGCCCGTAGCGCGATGCGCTGTGTGCGCCTGCTCCTCTCCTGCGGCAGCGCCGCCGAACTGCTCGGCACCGTCCTGGCCGAGGGCCCCGGCTGGATCACCGGCGAGGGCTCCGCGCTCTACCTGCTCGACTCCGCCGGAATGCTCCGGCTCACCGCCTCCCACGGCCTGCCCGACTGGGCCCACGAGCGCTACGGCGTCGTCGACCCGGCGGGCGAACTCCCCGCCGGGATGGCACTGCGGCTGCGCCGCCCGTACCTGCTGAGCCCCGAGCGCACCGGCGCCGACTACCCCAACCGCAATGCCGGCATGGGCACCGGCATGGTCGCCGTCGTCACCCTGCCGATGATCGTCGACGAGCAGCCGATCGGGGTGCTCGGGCTCGCCCTGGCCCACCGCGGGACCGTCCCCCGGCGCGACCTCGACGTGCTGGAGACGATCGCCGACGCCTGCGCCCACCGCCTCGCCCACCTGCTGGAGCACGGCCGGCGCCCGACCGCACCCGGCGGCACCGGCGGCACCGACCGCCCCGGGCCCGGCCCGCGGATCCACACCGCCGACGGCGGCCCGGACGGCGCCCGGAGCCCCGGACTCGCCCACCCGCTGCTCTCGCTCGCCGTCCGCAGCGCCGGGCGCGGCGCCTTCGAACGCGACCTGGTCACCGGCGAGTCCTTCTGGGACGCCCAGGCGTACCGGGTGATCGGCCTGCCCCCGCCGCCGGACGGCGAATCCGCCGAGGCCCCCGAACTGCACCGGATCGTCCACCCCGAGGACCTGCCCGACGTTCAGGCCGCGCTCGCCGAGGTGATCGCGGCCGGCGGGCCGTACCGGCTGGACTACCGGGTCCTGCGCGGGAGCGGCGGGGTCGTCCGGATCGAGGAGCACGGCGAGGTGATGCTCGACGTGCACGACCGCCCGGTCCGGATCGCCGGGCTGATCGCCGACGCGGACCGGGCCCGCGCCGCCGAGGAGCCGCCGCCGGACGGGGGCGGGGCGCCGGGGCGGCCGGAGCCCCCGGCCGGGGCCCGCACCGCCCTGCTGCTCGCGCTGACCCGCGCGCTCTCCCGGGCGGTCACCGTCCGGGACGTCACCACCGCGGTCAACGACGTCGCCCGGCCCGCGCTGGGGGCGGCCAGCATCGTGCTCGACCTGGTCGACGAGGGCCGGCTGCTGCCCGTGTCGCACACCGTCTACGGCGGCCCCCGCCGCAGCGAGCTGAACCGGCTCGCCGACCTCTCCGAGGGCGTCATGCAGCGCGCGCTCGCCCGCTCGGCCCCGCTGTTCAGCGAGCCGGGCCCGACGGGACGGACGCGCGAGCACGGCGGCCCGCTCACCCCGGCCGCCTGGGCCGTCCTGCCGCTGATCGCCTCCGGCCGGCAGGTCGGCTCCTGCCTGATCACCTTCGCCACCGAGCGCACCTTCGGCCGCGAGGACCGCACCCTCTACTCGGCCTTCGCCGGGATCCTCGCCCAGTCCCTGGAGCGCGCCCGCCTCTACGACACCCACCACCACCGGGCGACCGAGCTGCAGCGCGCCATGCTCCCCCGCAGCCTGCCCCGGCTGCCCGGCGTGGCCAGCGCCGCCCGCTACCTGCCGAGCACCGAGGGCATGCAGATCGGCGGCGACTGGTACGACCTGCTGAAGCTGCCGGACGGGCGGGTCGGCCTGGTCATCGGGGACGTCCAGGGCCACAACGCCGAGGCCACCGCCGTGATGGGCCAGTTGCGCAGCGGCCTGCGCGCGTACGCCACCGACGGCCACGACCCGGCCGCGACGCTGGCGCGCACCAGCCGGCTGCTCTCCGAACTCGACACCGACCTGTTCGCCACCTGCCTCTACCTCACCCTCGACCCGGCCGACGGCACCCTCTGCGCGGCCCGCGCCGGGCACCCCGCGCCGGTCCGGATCGGCGCGTCCGGGGCGGTCGAGCTCGACGTGCCGGGCGGCCCGCCGCTGGGCGTCGACCCGGGGCAGGAGTACCGGCCGACCTACGGGCACCTGGCGGTCGGCGAGACGCTGCTGGTGTACACGGACGGGCTGGTGGAGGACCGCGAGGAGGACTACGACGAGTCGGTGCAGCGGATGCTGGACGGGCTGGAGCTGTGGACCGACCGGGCCGGGCCGGTGCACCTCGGACCGGCCGCCGCCCTGGAGCGGCTCGCCGACCTGCTCACCCTCAACGTCACCGAGCGCCGCTCGCGCCCCGACGACGTCGCCCTGCTGCTGCTCCACCGCACCGCCGCGGCGCCGCGCTGACGGGGCGGGGGGAGCGGCCTTGCGCAAGGGCCGGCGGACCCCGAAAACCGTTCGCGCGACGTCGGATTGACGTCATTTTGACGGGATCGAGTCACCTGGTGAGATCCGTTCACACCTTCGTAGGATCATCACCCTAGAATTCGCGGCGTGACGATGACTCAGTGGTGTGCAACGGCAACCGGCGTACTCGCCGCCCTGGCCCTCGTGGCCGCCGCCCGCTACCGCGCCGTCACCCGCACCCAGCGCCGCCGGCTGCTCCGGCAGCAGCGCGAACTCGACCGGCTGCGCGAACAGCTCGACGGCGAACTCACCCGCCGCGGCGCCGACCTGGCCGCCGTCCAGCACGAGCAGGAGCTCACCGCCTCCACCCAGCGGGCCTTCCTCAGCGTCGCCCGCCGCATCCTCGTCATGGCCCACGACCAGCAGGCCCTGCTGGACGAGATGGAGCGCACCCACGACGACCCGGCCCTGCTCGAAGGGCTGCTCAAGGCCGACCACGCCGCCGCCCAACAGGCCCGCCTCGCCCAGACCCTGGCCGTCCTGTGCGGGGCGCGGGCCGGCCGGCACTGGCCCGAACCGGTCGCCCTGGAGGACGTCGTGCGCGGCGCCCAGTCGCGCATCCTGCCGTTCCAGCGGGTGGTCGTCCGCAGCCGGATCGAGACCGCCGTGGTCGGCGCCGCCGCCGAGGCGCTCATCCACGCCGTCGCCGAACTCCTCGACAACGCCACCCGCTACTCCCCGCCCAGCACCCAGGTGTTCGTCACCCTGATGCCGGTGCACAACGGCGCCGTCGTCGAGATCGACGACGGCGGCGTCGGCATGCCCGAGCACGCCGTCGTCAAGGCCGCCTCCGCGCTGGCCGGCGGCAGCAGCCTGGAGGTCTCCCGGCTCGGCGAGGTGCCCCAACTGGGCCTCGCCGCGGTCGGCCGGCTCGCCGAGCAGTACGGCTTCCGGGTCACCCTCAGCTCCGCGCCCTCCCCGTACGGCGGGGTCCGGGTCGTGGTGCTGCTGCCGAACGCCCTGCTCACCGAACCGCTGCCGCCGACCGTCCCCGGCTTCGACGACCGCGACTTCCCGGCCGCCGCACCCCGGCGCCCGGCACCCCCGCAGTACCCGGCCGCCCCCGCGGCCCCGGCCACCCCCGCCGCACCGGCCCGCGACACCACCGCACCGCCGCCCCTGCCCCGCCGCAGCCACCGGCGCGGGCGCACCGCCCCCGCCCCCGGGCCGGCCGCCGCCCCCGCACCCCCGCCGTACCGCTCGGCCCGGGACGCGCAGGCGTTCATGGCCATGTTCCAGGCCGGCACCGCAGACGGCCGCTCGGCCGTCCGCCACCGGCCCGCGGCCCCCGCACCGACCCTGCCCGCTTCCCCCCAGCCTCCCCAGCGCCCCGGAGAGTTCCATGACCACCACCCCTGACCTCGGCTGGCTGCTCGCCGACATCGTCTCCGTCCCCGAGGTCCAGCACGCCGTCGTGGTGTCCAACGACGGCCTGGAGATCGGCCGGAGCGGCAGCATCCTGCGCGAGGACGCCGAACGGCTCGCCGCCGCCTGCTCCGGCCTGCAGTCGCTCGCCCGCGGCGTCGCCCAGGGCTTCGGCGGCCGGACCAGCACCACCCGCCAGATCGTCATCGAGTACGGCGGCGGCTACCTCTTCATCGTCACCGCCGGGGCCGGCGCCCACCTCGCCGTGGTCACCGGCGAGGCCGTCGACGCCGGTCTGGTCGCCTACCAGATGCAGGTGCTCGTCGAGCGGATCGGCACCCACCTCACCAGCCCGCCGCGCGTCGACCACGCGGCGGGGGGCCAGCGGTGAGCGGGCCGGTCCGGCCCTACGTCATCACCGGCGGACGCAGCCGCCCCACCCGGGCCGCGCTCGCCGTCGAAAGCCTGGTCAGCGCCTTACCCGACGCGCCGCCGCTGCCCGAGGACGCCCTGCTCAACCGAGAGCACCAGCGCATCCTCGACCTCTGCCGCAGCCTGCTGTCGATCGCCGAGATCGCCGCCTACCTCGGACTGCCGCTCGGCATCGTCAAGGTCCTCGTCGGCGACCTCTGGGACCTCGGCGCCGTCCAGGTGCTCCCACCCGTACCGCAGGCCGAGCGCCTGCCCACGACCCTCCTGGAAGAGGTGCTCGTTGGCCTCCGCCAACTCCGCTGACCCGCTCGACGCAGCACCGCTCGACGCAGCGCCCCAGTACCTGCCGCCCTCCGTGCGGGGCGCCGTGAAGATCCTGGTCACCGGCCCGTTCGGGGTCGGCAAGACCACCCTGGTCGGCTCGCTCAGCGAGATCACCCCGCTGCGCACCGAGGAGACCATGACCGCCGCCAGCAGCGGCATCGACGACCTCACCGGCCGCCCCGGCAAGACCACCACCACGGTCGCCCTGGACTTCGGCCGGATCACGCTCAACCCCCGGCTCGCCCTGTACCTCTTCGGCACCCCGGGGCAGCGGCGGTTCTGGCCGCTCTGGGACGACCTCGCCAGCGGCGCGCTCGGCGCCATCGCCATGGTCGACCTGCGCCGCCCGGACGAGAGCTTCGACGTCCTCGGCCGGCTGGAGGAGCAGCGGATCCCGTTCGCCGTGGCCGTCAACACCTTCCCGGACAGCCCGAGCTACCCCGAGGAGGAGCTGCGCTCCGCCCTCGACCTGCTGCCCGAGGTGCCGATCCTGCACTGCGACGCGCGCGACCGGCGGGCCGCCTACGACCTGCTGATCGACTTCGTCGACCACCTGCACTCCACCTCCGTCCTGGAGCTCCAGCGATGACCACTCCCGAGCCGGGCGGCGCCGTCGCCCCGCCGCCCGGCTGCCCCGCGCACGCCTCCACCAACGGCTACCCCGCGCTGCACGGTGCCGCGGTCGCCGAGGACCCGCACGGCCTGTACGCCCGGCTGCGCGCGCAGTACGGCCCGGTCGCCCCGATCGAGCTGGAGCCCGGCGTCGAGGCCTGGCTCGTCCTCGGCTACCCCGAGCTGCTCGAACTCACCCGCAACGAAGCGCTGTTCTCCAAGGACTCGCGCCGCTGGCGGGTGCCCGCCGAGGGCCGGCTCAAGCCCGACTCCCGGCTGCTGCCGATGACCTCCTGGCGGCCCACCCTGCTCAACCTCGACGGCGCCGAGCACCAGCGGCTGCGCGCCGCCGTCGCCGACACCCTCGGCCGGATCGACCACCGCCAGCTGCGGGGGACCACCGAGGCCGCCGCCGACGCCCTGATCGACAGCTGGGGGCCGGACGGCACCGCCGACCTGATCGCCCAGTACGCCCGCCGGCTGCCGCTGCTGGTCTTCACCCAGCTGCTCGGCCTGCCCGCCGAGGCGGGCCCGCACCTGATCGGGCTGATCAGCGACATCGCCGACAGCGGCAAGGACTCGCAGCGGGCAAACGCCGAGTTCCAGGCGATCCTGGTCGACCTGGTCCGCCGGCGCCGCGCCGAACCCGGCCCCGACCTCACGTCCTGGCTGCTCGCCCACGAGGCCGCGCTCACCGACGAGGAGGCGGTGCACCACCTCGTCGTCCTGATGGTCGCCGGCAACGAGACCACCATCAACTGGACCGGCAACACCCTGCGGCTGCTGCTCACCGACCGCCGCTTCCGGGCCACCCTGACCGGCGGCCGGCTGACCGTCTCCGACGCGCTGGAGGAGGTGCTCTGGCGCGACCCGCCGACGCAGAACTTCCCCGGCCGCTGGGCCACCACCGACACCGTGCTCGGCGGCCAGTACGTCAGCGCCGGCGACATGCTCGTCCTCGGACTGGCCGCCGCCAACGCCGACCCGGCCGCCCAGGGCAGCACCGCCGCGGCCGCGCACGGCGCGCTCGGCGGCAACCGCGCCCACCTGGCCTGGGGCGCCGGCAAGCACGTCTGCCCGGCCCAGCACCCGGCCCGGATCATCGTCGAGACCGCAGTCGAGACCCTGCTGCACCGCCTGCCGGATCTCCAGCTCGCGGTGCCCGCCGGGGAGCTGGCCTGGCGACCGTCGCCCTGGTCGCGCGCCCTGGTCGCCCTGCCCGTGCTCTACAGCGCCTTCACCCCGCCCCGCCCCGCCGGCGACCCGGGCACCGACCCCGCCGCCACCGCCGACCCCGAGAGGCCCGCATGGACACCGCCGACACCCTCCAGCCCGTCCGACTCGACCCCTTCGGACGCGACCAGCACGCCGAGAACGCCCGGCTCCGAGCCGCCGGCCCGGCGGTCCTGGTGGAGCTCCCTGGCGGGGTGGTGGTCTGGGCGATAACCCACCACGACACCCTCCAGGAGCTGCTCGCCGACCCCCGGGTCGGCAAGAACGCGCAGCTGTGGAACACCTTCCGGGAGGGCCGGCTGCCCGAGGGCTGGCCGCTGACCAACTTCGTCACCGTCCCCGGCATGGTCACCGCCGACGGCGAGGACCACCGCCGGCTGCGCGGGCTGGTCACCCAGGCGTTCACCCCGCGCCGGATCGCCGAGCTCCAGCCGGCGATCGAGGCCCGCACCGGGGCGCTGCTCGACCGGGTCGCCCTGCTGGAGGGCGAGTTCGACCTGCGCGAGCACTTCGCCTACCCGCTGCCCATGCAGGTCATCGGCGAACTGCTGGGCCTGCCGCCCAAGCAGCAGGACGAGCTGCACGAGCTCTCCAACACCCTGGTCTCCAGCTCCGCCACCCCTGCCGCCGCCGTCGCCGCCCAGCAGGCCCTGTACGCGCTGCTCGCCTCGCTGGTCGCCGCCAAGCGCGCCGAACCCGGCGACGACCTGACCACCGCGCTGATCGCCGCCCGCGAGTCCGACGACCGGCTCAGCGAGCAGGAGCTCGTCGGCACCCTGCTGCTGATGCTGGTGGCCGGCCACGAGACCACCCTCAACCTGATCACCAACGCCGTCCGGGCGCTGCTCGCCCACCCCGAGCAGCTGCGCCTGCTGCTCGACGGCGAGCAGCCGTGGTCGGCCGCGGTCGAGGAGACCCTGCGGTACGACTCGCCGGTCGGCCAGTTCCCGCTGCGCTACGCGGTCGAGGACATCGAGGTCGGCGGGGTGCTGATCCGCCGCGGCGAGGCCCTGATCGCCTCGTACGCCGCCGCCGGACGGGACGGCTCGCACCACGCGGACGCCGACCGCTTCGACCTCACCCGGCAGCCCAACCGGCACCTGTCGCTGGGCCACGGCCCGCACTTCTGCCTCGGCTCGGGGCTCGCCCGGCTGGAGGCCGAGACGGCGCTGCGGGAACTGTTCGGGCGCTTCCCGGGGCTCGCCCTGGCGAAGGGCGAGGAGCCGGAGCCGATCGCCTCGTTCGTCAGCAACAGCGTGAAGACGCTGCGCGTCACGGTCTGAGGTCCCCAGGACAGTACGGCCTGACGGCGGCGGGTGACCTGACGGCGGCCGGGTCGTTGGGCCGGTCATGAAGAAGCTCGCGGCGCTCGCCGCCCTCACCATGACCGGCCTCGGCCTGGCCGCCCCCGCCGCGTCCGCGGCCACCGCCTCGTCGCCGGACGCGCTGGGCGGACTCAGCAGCGGCTTCCAGGTCTCGCCCGCCGACACCGTGCTCGACACCGCCGGCGAACTGCCCGTCACCGACCGCCCGGTGAAGGCGCTCAAGGACTTCGGCCGGACCCAGATCCAGCAGCAGACCACCAGCCCGGGGCTGCACGGCCAGATCGGCTGAGCGGCGCCCGGCCCTTCCGGGGTGGCCGGCGCTTCCGCCGGCCACCCCGGTGCCGGTCAGCCCGCCAGGCCGTTCAGCTCCTGGTAGCTGAGGCCGTCCGCCAGCGCGGTGTAGCCACCCGTGCCGTAGACCGACTCGGCCGCCCGCCGCACCGCCGCGTACGCCGTCCTGGCCAGGCCGGGGCCGAGGCTGACCCGGGCCACGCCCAGCGCGGCCAGCTCCGGCACGGTGAGGAAGCCGGGACCGGCCAGCACGTTCAGCGGCGCCGGGACGGAGGCCACCAGCTTGCCGATGCTCTCCGGGTCGGAGACCCCCGGGGCGAAGACGCCGTCCGCACCCGCCTCGACGTAGGCGTTCAGCCGGGCCGCGGCCTCCTCGACCCGGCCCGCCGGATCGCCGACCGCCCGCAGGAAGACGTCGGTGCGGGCGTTGATGAACAGGTCCACCCCCGCCTCGTCGGCGACCGCCCGGGCCGCCGCGATCCGCTCCGCCGCCTCGGCGACCGGCCACAGCGGCCCGCCGCCGCCGTGGCGGCCGTCCTCCAGGTTGACGCCGACCGCCCCGGTGGCGAGCAGCCCGGCGATCGTCGCGCCGACCCCGGCGGCAGTGTCCGCGAAGCCGCCCTCCAGGTCGGCCGTCACGGGCAGGTCGACCGAGCGGACCACCAGCGCGGTCTGCGCCAGCACCTCCGCCAGGTCGGCGCCCTCCCCGTCGCTGCTGCCGAGCGTCCAGGAGACGGCGGCACTGGCGGTGGCGACGGCGGGCGCCCCGGCCCTCGCCACCAGTCGGGCGCCGGCCGCGTCCCAGACGTTGGCGAGCACCAACGGCTCTCCGGCGTGGTGCAGTTCGTGCAGGAGGCGGGCCTTGGCCTGCTGGGTGTTCGTCATGGCTCCCTCGTCTGTGGGTGGGCCTTACTTGGGTGCAGGGGTGAAACGGCAGGTCACGCTGATCCGGTTCCAGGAGTTGATGACGCAGATCAGCCCGATCAGGTGGGCGAGCTCCGCCTCGGAGAACTGCGCGGCGGCCTCCTGGTACACCGCGTCCGGGACGTGCCCCTCGGTGAGCAGGGTGACGGCCTCGGTCAGCGCCAGCGCGGCCCGCTCCCGGGCGGTGAACCACGGCGTCTCCCGCCAGGCCGGGAGGGAGAGCAGGCGGTGCTCCTGCTCGCCCGCCTTCACGGCGTCCGTGGAGTGCATGTCGATGCAGAAGGCACAGCCGTTGATCATCGACGCCCGGACCTTCACCAGCTCCGCGAGGACCGGGTCGACGCCCTTCCGGGCGGCCCCGTCCAGGGCTCGCATCGTCGCGTAGAAGTCGGGCGCGGAGCCCGCCAGGTCGAGTCGGCGGTCGGGAGCGGGCACAAGGGTGGCGTGGTCAACGGTGGTCGTCATACAGCCACAGTAGGAACCGCCTGGCCCGCCCGACTGGTGCATTCGGCCCCGCAGATCGTGGGCCACTCGGGCGGGTACGGACGGCACGGCCGCGGCCCGCCTCTCGATGCTTCGAGCGGCGGGCCGCGCTGCAGAGTCTCCGGGGTAGGGCGCCCTGAATCAGGGGGCAAGCAGGTTGCGGACGGCGTCACTGACCTCGGGGAGCTCGGTCGGGAGTGCCCACTGGTGGGCGTCGTGTTCGGTGAGGACGATCGGTTCGGTCTTCTCCACAGTGACCGCGAAGTTGAACTGACGGGTGGTGCCGCCCTGGCTGTTCGCGTAGTCGAAGTGCCCCAGGTAGCCGGTGACCTCCTTGACGGCCAGCCCGGTCTCCTCGGCAGTCTCGCGGAACAGGGCGTCGAGGATGGTCTCCCCCTCCGCCGACTCGACCGTCCCGGAGGGGATCTCCCACATCCCGCCCAGGTAGTCGTCGGGCTTGCGGCGCACGAGCAGGACCCGGCCGTCGTGGTTGATCACGGCGGCGGCGACGAAGCCGGTGACACCGGCGGCTTCGGCGTCGGCCGCCAGGCCGGCCACGAACTCGGGGGAGGTGACGGTCACTGCAGCTCCTCGTGATGGTCGCTGATCTTGATACGCCGGGGCGGCAGCCGCGCCACGGGAAGGGGTCCCGGCTATGCGACGCCGCGGACGTCAAGCCGAAATCGCCCGACCGCCAATGGGCGGGCACGTTCGAGGAGTTCACGGATGTGGCGGTTGCGGCGGTGTGGCGTGGTCGCGGAGAGCATGGTGCGGAAGCGATCGTCGGCGCGGCCGGACTGTACGTGCGGGAAGTCGTCGAGGGCGAGGTTCCAGCTCTGGACGGCTTCCTCCAGCCGTCCGGATTCCAGCAGCCATTCTGCGGCCATCGCCCGGTGGCGGACCCGGGCCCGGCGGTAGACCGCCGGCCGGACCTTCTCGGAGTGCTGGAGGGCCCGGATGGCGCCTTCGCGATCGCCGAGTTCGTAGTTGACCTGGGCGACGTGGTAGGCGAGCGAGGACGGATCGTAGGAGCCGTGAGCCTTGGCCTTGGACTCGGCCTGTTCCATGGCGACTTCGGCGGAGTGGAGCATGGCGAGTGCGCCGGAGCGGTCGCCGGTCCGGGCGAGGGCGTGGGCCTGCTGGCCGGCAAGGAAGGCCCGCATACGGGGCCCGGCTTCGGGTGAGGCGACGGAAGCGGCGTCGGCGTACCGCAAAGCGGCCTGGCCATGACCGAGTTCGACGGCCTGAACGCTCATGCCCCGCAGGGTCGTGCAGTAGGTGAGGTGGTCGCCGGCAGCCAGTGCCAGCTCCAGCGCCTTGGTGTAGTAGCTCTGGCCGAGCAGGTCCAAGCGCTCGTCCACGGCCATGTAGCCGGTCAGGTACAGGTGGTCGGCGGCGGCCGAGAGCATGGCCTTGCGGACCGCGTCAGTGGCGGTGGCCTTGAGGTACGGGGCGATGTTGTTGACCATGAACGCCGCCGCCATCGGCCGGGCGGTCCGGCCCCCGAACTGGTCGTCGAGCTCGCTGATCTTCTCCGCCATGGCGATGACGGACTCCACCTCGGCCATGCCGATGCGTGTGTGCGGGTCGGCCTTCAGCTTCTCGAATCGCCCGATGTGGTCCGGCCAGCCGGGGACCGTGAGGGCGATCGAGTACAGGCCCGCCCCGAGCACACCCCTGCGCGATGGGTCCATGTCCATGCTCCCGAGGTCGATCAGTCCTGTCACGGTATCCGCGGAGGCGGGCCGCACGTCGGGATGATCGGCGAACCCGGCCTCGAACTCGGTCACCGGCCGTCCCAGGCGCCGGGTCAGCACCTCCAGCACAACCTTCTGACACTTCGCCATGGGCCGCGTGCCCGCCAGCCAGTGCGAGACGGCGGACTCGTCGTACCGCAGCTTGAGCGGGTGGGCGTGCGATCAGCTCGCCCGTCTCGCGGATGGCCTCGGCTGTGCGGACTTCGCGGTGGACGACCTCCGCCCGCTGCCGAGGGCCCGCGCGAGGGTCGCGTTCATCAGGACGGTGACCGAGCAGAGGGTGAGGAGGAACAACAGGTGGGCGGCGCCGGGACGGCAGCCGCGCCACGGGAGGGCGACCACCAGACCCGCCACGGCGCCGACGGCCACCGAGACCGCCGACGCCACGACGAGGAGGAACGTGCCCGGGGCCCGCGGCCGAATGCGGCTCACGACGGCCGGTGGTTGGGTTCGGCATCCTCCGGGGGGCGCCCGGTGTGCTCGGGCCGCGCCGTCCACTCGACGCCCCCGGCGGGCCGCCGCAGGTACAGCAGCCCCGCGATCCGGTCCATCACCACCCCCGTCCGGCGGGCGCGGAAGTCGTGCACCACATCGCCCGGCCGGGGCGACGCGAACTCGTTCATCCCTCCTCCTCCCCGGCCGCGAGCCTGGCCCTGACCCCGTCGCGGAGCACCGCGGTCAGCAGCACCACCTCGTCCGTCTTCGCCGCCCCCAGGTCGATCAGGACCACCCCGGTGGCGGAGGCCGAGATCCAGTCCACACCCACCGACGGCAGGCACACCCCCGCCGCGGCCAGCGTGGCCAGCAGGTCCTCGACGGCGTACGCGGCCTCGCGACGGGCCTCCGCCGTCATCCTCCCGATCGTCACTCCCACGGCGCCGCACCCTCCCAGCGGGCGAGCAGGACCGTGGCGACCTCGGCCCGGAACCCCGCGCTCATCTCGACGGTCGCCCGCCGACCGTGAACGGCCAGCACCTCGGCCTCGGCCCGGAGTTCACGGCCGTCGAGGTAGTGCGGCGGCGTGGTGCCGACGCCGACGATTTCGCCGACTCTCGGCCACGGGACGGGTTCGTGCCCGTTCTGCATGCGCTTCTCCTGGGGTGAGGGAGGGGGATTTCGCGATTGCACCTCCAGGATCGGCAGCGTTCGATTACGCTGTGAAGTCGCGTGAGCACAGCTTGTTGCAAGTAAGAAAACGAGGTACGCGATGGCCGTTCCGAAGCGTCCGCCCGCCGGCAAGACCCCGCGCGAGTACTACGGCAACGAGCTGAAGCGACTCCGCGAGGCGGCAAACCCGAAGGTGACCCAGGAGAAGCTGGCGGCGATGGTGTTCGTCTCGGGCGCGTACATCGGGCAGTTGGAGACTGCCGTACGGGCACCGCAGCCCGATCTGTCGCAACGGATCGACCAGGCGCTCTCAACAGGCGGCGTGCTGGAGAGGCTCCACGAGCTGCTCGACTACTCGCGGTTCGCGGACTACTTCAAGGAAGCAGCAGAGTTCGAGAAGACAGCTCTGACCATCAGCGAATACGGCGCCCTGGTCGTACCCGGACTGCTGCAGACACCCGAGTACGCACGGGCCATCTTCCTCAGCGCTCAACCACTACTCACCGAGGACGAACTGGCGGAGCGGATCGCTGCACGCATGGAACGCACGGCGCTCGTGGCCGACCCGAACGGGCCGAAGCTCTGGTACATCCTCGACGAGGCAGTACTCCGACGGGCGACCGGGAGCCGCACGATCATGGCGGCCCAACTCCGCTACATCGCTGACCTGATCACTGGACGGCGGGCAATCGTCCAAGTGGCCACCTTCGACCGGGCGCACGCCATGCTCGAAGGGATGCTCTCCCTGATGACCTTCGCAGATGCGCCGCCACTGGCCTACCTCGAAGGGCCACATGCAGGTCAGCTCATCGACGATTCCCGCTTGGTTGGCAGGTGTTGGGAGTCCTACGATCTGGCACGGGTCGCCGCCCTCTCGCCGGAGGCGTCCCTGGAAATGATCCTGTCGGCGGCGGAGGTACACGAGCATGCACAAGACTGACGAGCACCCCGCCCAGTGGCGGAAGAGCAGCTACAGCGGCGGCAACAACGGTTCCTGTGTTGAGGTGGACGACGCCAACCCCGGCCGGGTCCGCGACTCCAAGGACCCCAGCGGGCCCGCCCTCGGCTTCAGCCCCAACGCCTGGCAGTCCTTCGTGACAGCCGTTCGCCGGGGCGACTTCGGGACCGTCTGACCTCGACAAGCGCCTTGTTGGCCCCGTCGCCCGTAACCGGCTGGCGGGGCCCCGTCGTTCCGTAGTGAATCTGTGACTGTCCGTCAAATCCACTGCTCCGGACGCGTAAACTTCAATGGCCACCGCCCACAGGGGGCGGTGGCCACTAGAACCTGCGTGCGCCCCATTACTTGGCGGTATACGGCACACGCAAACACTGGCCAGTATGCCAGCGCGCCCCCGTGCAAGCACGCGTACCGGCCCGAAAGGCCGCGCATGTCCATCGAAACGCGCTCCACCGGCACCTGCCCCGCCAACGAGTTCCGCATCAGGATCGGGCAGTGGTTGCAGTCCCTCCCGACCGGTGGCCCGTGGAAGTCCCTCGGTTCCGGCTTCACCGCCTTCCTCCTGCACGCCGCGCAGAAGGCCGACGTCGACGGCACCAACCTCCACCGCTCGCCGTCCAACGCCTGGTTCGCCCGCGCCTGCCGGGTCTCGAAGGACTCCGTGCCGGGCTTCTACCGCGCCGCCGAGGCCGCCGGGCTGATGACCCTCCGCTACGGCTCCTCGGGCACCCGGGTCCGCGGCTACGCCGTCACGCTGCCGCTCGGCGGGACGCCCGACTGGGGGGCGGCCCTCGACGTCCTGCGCTCGGACACCCGCCGGGTGAAGCAGGAGTGCGTGCGGCTCGGTAAGCCCGCACGTGCGGTCGTACCGCGGCAGGCCGCCGGCGAGCACAGGTCCGCACGTGCGGAGTCCGGTAAGTCCGCACGTGCAGGTTCGCAAGTCCGCACGTGCGGCGTGAACCAGGATGTCTCTCACCACGGCGAGATGGCTGAGGCAGTTGGGACAGGTACCACTCCGCGCGCGAGCAACGCACCTGCGGAGTGGGAGTCGATGGCCCGTCACCTCCCGTCGGACCTCAGGCCGGTGGCGGAATCAGTGCCGGAGGACAACGCCCTGCGCCGGACGGCCACAGCGGCCCTCCAGCACGGCTGGCTGTCCCCCGGCGGCCTCGCTGCCCGGGCGGCCGTCCGGCGGCCCGCAGGGGGCCCTCACGCGTCCCCTGCGGACCGCCTGGCCCTCGGCCTGGTCTCCACCCTCGCCGCGCTCGCACCGCTGGCCCGGATGCTCGACGACCTGACCCGGCTGCTCGCCACCGATCAGGTCGGCGGCCATCTGCTCCTGTAGGACACCCCCACCGGGCTCAGACCCCCCGCCGGGCGCTCCCGCGGAGGCGCCGCGCCGGAACCTGGCGTTCGATGGACGGGTGGGTCCCCCGGCACCCGCCGATGTCACGTCCCCGGCCGCTGTCCGGTCGGAAGCGGTGACGGGCGTTCCACCGGGGAGCCCGCGCCCACCGAAGGGACGAGACTGCGATGACCACGATCCTGGTGACCGGCGGCACCGGCACGCTCGGCCGGCCCGTCGTCGAGCGGCTGCGCGCCGCGGGGGCCGACGTGCGCGTGCTCAGCCGGCACGCCGAGCCGCCGTACGCCGTGGACCTGCGCGAGGGCGCCGGGCTGGACGCGGCCCTGGCGGGGGTGGACACGGTGGTGCACTGCGCCAGCTCGCCGGGCGGCGGGGACGAGAAGGCGGCCCGGAACCTGATCGCGGCGGCGCACCGGGCGGGCGTCGGCCACCTGGTGTACATCTCGATCGTCGGCGTCGACCGGGTGCCGCTCGGCTACTACAAGGCCAAGCTCGCCGTCGAACGGATGATCGCCGAATCGGGGATCCCCTGGACGGTGCTGCGGGCGACCCAGTTCCACGACCTCGTCCTGAAGGTTCTGCAGAGCGTGACCAAGCTGCCGGTCGTCCCACTCCCGGCGGGGGTCTCCGACCAGCCGGTCGACGTGGCGGAGGTCGCCGACCGGCTGGCCGCGCTGGCGATGGGGGAGCCCGCCGGTCGGGTGCCCGACCTGGGCGGGCCGGAGGTCCGCAGCTTCGAGCAGCTGGCCCGGGCATACCTCCGGGCGAGCGGGCGCCGCCGCCCGGTGGTGAGCGTCCCGATGGTCGGCGCCGCCTACCGGGGCTTCCGGGCGGGCGGGCACCTCGCCCGGGACCGGGCCGAGGGCACGGTCACCTTCGAGCAGTTCCTCGCGACCCGCTTCCCCGCCCACCACTGAGCCCCACCACTGAGCCCCACCCCCGAGCCCGCGGGCCGGACCCGCTGCGAGAGCGCGCTACGCGCCGACGGAGACCGGCCCGTAGAGCGCCGCGGGCGCCCCGGTGGCCAGGGCCCAGTAGCGGTCGCCGAAGGACCAGTGCCACCACTCGGTGGGGTAGTTGACCAGCCCGGCGGCCGTCAGCACCGCGCCGAGCAGTTCGCGGTTGGCGCGGGCCTGCGCACCGATGCCGGGGGCGTCGGTGTAGCAGGCGCCGCCGCTCTCCTCCGGGTCGGCGTTCAGCCGGGTGCCCAGGTCGAGTTCGCGCCCGTCGGCGTCGGCCAGGGTGAGGTCGACGGCGGCGCCGGCGCTGTGCGGGGCGATGTCGGGCGGCGAGACGTACCGGCTGGCCGCCGCGTGGATCCGCTCGGCGGGCCAGTCGGGGTGGGCGGCGCGCAGCCCGTCCGCGTACTCCTCGAAGTAGGCGCGCTGGAGCGAGGGCGGCCGGTAGCCCTCGACGAAGAGCAGCCGCAGGCCGTCCGGCAGTTCGGCCTGCGCCGCGAGCAGCCGCTCCAGCACGCCTTCCCGCAGGTGGGCGTAGGCGTCCGCCGGGTCCTGCTTGCGGGGGTCGACCCGGAGCGCGCCGGTACCGCGGACGTCCACCAGGCGCTCGCCGCACTCGGCGACGGGTACGGCGGCGACCCGCGGGTCGGCCATCAGGATGATCTCGTTCATCGTTCGATCATCCCGGAACTCCCGCTACGGCCCCGCCGCGGCCGCCAGTAGCGTTCACCTTCATCCCAATGCAACGCAACACGGCCCTGACGTTGCATTACATCCAGCCCGGTTGCAACAATATCGGGCACTTCACCTGCGCTTATGCCATTTCTGCGCAACGACATCGTTGCTTGATCAGTGAAGACAACGTAGCGTTTGCGATGTCAGAAACGAGCACGAGCGCAGGAGACACCACCATGCAGTTCGAAACCCCCACCGCGATCACCACCGCCATCGCCATCCCGGCCGGCCGCATCCAGCTCATCGCCGCCGACCGCACCGAGACGGTCGTCGAGATCCGCCCCGCCAACCCCGCCAAGAGCCGCGACGTGAAGGCGGTCGAGGAGACCCGGGTCGACTTCCGCGACGGCACCCTGCACATCACCTCCGCCGTGAAGAACCAACTGTTCGGCGCCACCGGCTCGGTGGAGGTCACCGTCCGGCTCCCCGTCGGCTCCCACGTCGACGCCAAGGCCGCCAGCGCCGAACTCCGCGGCGTCGGCCGCCTCGGCCGGGTCGCCTACGACAGCGCCCACGGCACCATCAAGATCGACGAGGCCTCCGGCGCCCACCTCGCCACCCAGGCCGCCGACATCACCATCGGCCGCCTCACCGGCCCGGCCGACATCACCACCGCCAAGGGCGACATCACCATCGGCGAGGCCCACCGCGGCACCCTCGCCCTGCGCACCCAGTCCGGCTCGATCACGGTCGACACCGCCCGCGGCACCTCCGCCACGCTCGACGCCGGCACCAGCTACGGCCGCATCCACAACGCGCTGAAGAACACCGGCGACACCCCCGGCCTTGCCATCCACGCCACCACCGCCCACGGCGACATCACCGCCCGCAGCCTCTGAGGAGCCGACCCACCATGACCACCGAACTCGCCATCTCCGCCACCGGACTGCGCAAGTCCTACGGCGACAAGACCGTGCTCGACGGCGTCGACCTCGCCGTCCCGACGGGGACGATCTTCTCCCTGCTCGGCCCGAACGGCGCCGGCAAGACCACCGCCGTCAAGATCCTCTCCACCCTCGTCTCCCCCGGCCCCGGCTCCGGCCCGATCCGCATCGGCGGCCACGACCCGGCCACCGCCCCCCGGGCGGTCCGCTCCGCGATCGGCGTCACCGGCCAGTTCTCGGCCGTCGACGGACTGATCACCGGCGAGGAGAACATGTGGCTGATGGCGGACCTGCACCACCTGTCCAGGCGCGAGGGCCGCCGCACCGCCGCCGAACTGCTGGAGCGCTTCGACCTGGTGGAGGCCGCGAAGAAGCCCGCCTCGACCTACTCCGGCGGTATGAAGCGCCGTCTGGACATCGCCATGACCCTGGTCGGCAGCCCGCGGATCATCTTCCTCGACGAACCCACCACCGGCCTCGACCCGCGCTCCCGCCACAGCATGTGGCAGATCATCCGGGAACTCGTCACCGGCGGCGTCACCGTCTTCCTCACCACCCAGTACCTGGAGGAGGCCGACGAACTCGCCGACCGCATCGCCGTCCTGAACGACGGGACGATCGCCGCCCACGGCACCGCCGAGGAACTCAAGCGGCTCGTCCCCGGCGGCCACGTCCGCCTGCGGTTCACCGACCCGGCCGCCTACCGCGCCGCCGCCACCGCCCTGCCCGCGGCCGCCCGCAACGACGAGGCGCTGACGCTCCAGGTGCCCAGCGACGGCAGCCAGCGCGACCTGCGCACCGTCCTCGACCGGCTCGACGCCGCCGGCGTCGAGGCCGACGGACTCACCGTCCACACCCCCGACCTCGACGACGTGTTCTTCGCCCTCACCGGCACCGCCGGCATCCCGCACCAGACCAAGGAGACCGCCCGATGAGCACCCTCTCCCTCGCCGTCCGCGACTCGGCCACCATGCTGCGGCGCAACCTGCTGCACGCCCGGCGCTACCCGTCGCTGACCCTGAACCTGCTGCTCACGCCGATCATGCTGCTGCTGCTCTTCGTCTACATCTTCGGCGACACGATGAGCGCGGGCCTCACCGGCGGCGCCCCGGACCGCTCCGCCTACATCGCCTACCTCGTGCCGGGCCTGCTGCTGATGACCATCGGCAGCACCGTGATCGGCACCGCGGTGTCCGTCTCCAACGACATGAACGAGGGCATCATCGCCCGCTTCCGCACGATGGCGATCCACCGCCCCTCCGTCCTGGTCGGGCACGTCGTCGGCAGCGTGCTGCAGTCGACGCTGAGCGTGCTCCTGGTCGGGGCCGTCGCCGTCGCCATCGGCTTCCGCTCCGCGGACGCCACCGTCCTGGAGTGGCTGGCCGCCTTCGGACTGCTGGTGCTCTTCTCCCTGGCACTCACCTGGATCGCGGTCGGGATGGGCCTGGTCAGCCCGAACGCCGAGGCCGCCAGCAACAACGCGCTCCCGCTGATCCTGCTGCCGCTCCTCTCCAGCGCCTTCACCCCGATCTCCTCGATGCCGGGCTGGTTCCAGCCGGTTGCCGAGTACCAGCCCTTCACCCCGGCCATCGAGACCCTGCGCGGACTGCTGCTCGGCACCCCGATCGGCCACAACGGCTGGCTCGCCGTCGCCTGGTGCCTGGCCCTGACCGCCCTCGGCTACCGCTGGTCCACCTCGACGTTCAACCGTGACCCGCGGTAACCGCCGGACCGGCGGGCAGACCCCCGCACCACGCACCGCCCCCGGGCGGCGCACCCCGACGCGGCGTCGGAGTGCGCCGCCCGTCGGCGTTCCCGGCCCCCGCGGGCCGCACCGTCCGACGCCGGGGACAGGCCCTACGAGCGGCCCGCGGTGACGGCCGCCTGACGCTGCCTGATCATCGTCCAGGTGCGCGGCGGGCAGGGCCCCTGGGGGTGGTTGTTGAGGAAGTCGTCGTACCGGACCTGGCGGGGCGGCCTGCCGGCCTCGACCCAGCAGGGCCGGCCGCTGGAGTTCCAGCCCTCGGTGCCCATCCGGATGTGGTCCGACCGCCCGTCCTTGTCCTTGCTGGTGATCTGCAGGACCTCGGCGTGCTGCGCGTGGGTGCGCACGATCACGCAGTAGTGCCGGGCGCTCTGCGCGGTCTCCCGGTACGGCACCATGGCGAGCCACACCTCGCCGGGCCGCGGCTGGGTGCCGTTCGGACCGGCCCAGCCCTTCGGCGCCCTGCGGGCCCAGAACCGCAGGCCGCCGTACCAGAGCGCCGCCAGCAGACCCGCGGCCACCGCCTGGAGGTTCGCCGTCTGCGACCACTCGACCGGCTGCTCGCCCGTCCCGGGCACCAGCAGGTCGCGCACCAGCACCGCCACCACCACGGCGAGCACCGTGACCACGGCGGCGCGCAGCGGGTACACCCAGAACGGCACCCGCCGCTCCCGGGCGACCGCGAGGTCCGCGGCGAGCGCCGCCCCGAAGGAGACCACGACGGTCACGGCCCGGTGCCACCACTCCACCGGCACCGGCGGCGTCTGGGCCCCCATCAGGTCGGCTGCCAGCACCGGCAGGGCCAGCACCCAGCCGACGGTGGCGAGGATCATCGGGGCGAACAACAACAGCACGCCCCACCCGATGCAGCCGATGCGCGCCCCGTCGTGCCGACGTGCCATGTCCGCCCCCCCCGCCCCGGTCGTCCCCCCGGGGCCCGCCGCCCCGACCGCGCAATCTAGCGCAGGAGGCCCACCGGGCGGCAGCGGTTCCGGTCGACCCCGGATAATCCTGGTACGGACTCGTGACCGACCACCGACATCGCCCACCCGCCCCGCGCAGAGGTACCCATGACCACCTCCTGGACCACCTTCGGTGGCGACCTCCTCCTCGACCTGACCGGCCGCCGGGCCGCCGGCGCCGGCCTGCGCGCCGCCCTGGAGGACGCCCTGCGCGAGGCCGTGCAGGACGGCCGGCTGGCGCCCGGCACCCGGCTGCCGTCGTCCCGGGCGCTCGGCGACGACCTCGGGATCGCCCGCAACACCGTGGTCGAGGTGTACGGCCAGCTGACCGCCGAGGGCTGGCTGACCTCCCGTCAGGGCTCCGGCACCACCGTCGCCGAGCAGTCCGCCCCGCACCGCCCGACGGCCGCACAGCCCCGGCCGCAGGCCCCGCGCCCGGCCCGGCACGACCTGCAGCCCGGCCGCCCCGACGTCTCGCTGTTCCCCCGCAGCGCCTGGCTCGCCGCCGCCCGCCGGGCCCTCGCGGTGGCGCCGCACGAGGCCTTCGCGTACGGCAGCCCGATGGGCCGGATCGAGCTGCGGCGGGAACTGGCCGGCTACCTGGCGCGGGTGCGCGGGGTGCGCACCGACCCGGAGCGGCTGCTGATCTGCACGGGCGTCACCCAGGGCCTCGGCCTGCTCGCCACCGCGCTGCGCGAGCGCGGCGCCCGCACCCTGGCGGTGGAGGCGTACGGGCTGCCGCCGCAGCGCAGGGTGGTCGAGGCGCACGGACTGGGCGCGATGCCGCTGCCGGTGGACGAGGAGGGGGCCAGGACCGACCTGCTGCCGTGGACCACCGCGGGCGCCGTCCTGCTCACCCCGGCCCACCAGTTCCCGACCGGAGTGCCGCTGGCCGCGCACCGCCGGGCCGCGGCGGTGGCCTGGGCGCGCGAGAGCGGCGGCTTCGTGATCGAGGACGACTACGACGGCGAGTTCCGCTACGACCGGCAGCCGCTGGGCGCGACCCAGGCGCTGGACCCGGAGCGGGTCGTGTACGCGGGCACCGCCGCCAAGAGCCTGGCCCCCGCGCTGCGGCTGGCCTGGCTCGCGCTGCCGGACGAACTCGTCGAGCCGGTGGCCCGGTTGAAGCAGCTGGCGGACACCCAGTCCGGGGTCCTCGACCAGTTGACGCTGGCCGAGCTGATCGCCTCCGGGACGTACGACCGGCACGTGCGCCGCTGCCGGCTGCACTACCGGCGCCGCCGCGACCGGCTGGTCGCGGCGCTCGCCGAACGGGCTCCGCACGTACGGATCACCGGCATCGCGGCGGGGATGCACGCCGTACTGGAGCTGCCCGCCGACTCGATCCCGGAGCCCGAGCTGCTGGCCCGGGCCGAGGCGGCCGGCCTGGCCGTGAACGGGCTCGGCTGGTGCCTCGCCGATCCGGCACTGGCCCGCGACGCGGCCCCCGGTCTGGTGATCGGCTACGGCACGCCGTCCGAGCACGCCTTCCCGGCGGCCCTGGACGCGCTCTGCGAGCTGCTGCGCGGGGTGTGAGGCCCGGCCGGCGGCGGCCGGCGGGCCGACAGGTCACTTGTTCCGGTTGCCCAGCTCGAAGAGCAGCATGATGAAACCGGCGAAGGCGTGGGTGACGACCATGTAGACCAGGACCCGGATGCCGACCCGGCGGTTGGCCCACTTGCCGGCGTCGACGGTCTTCGGGGCGGGCGCGGCGGCGGTGGGGGTGCCGGGAGCGGCGGCGGGGGTGGTGACGGGGTCAGCCATGGCGGCTCTCCTCCAGGGGGTCCGACGGTTCGGGTTCCGGGGTTCGTCAGTGCGGGGTGGCGGGGCCTCCGCCGAGGCAGAGTTCGCCGCCGGGGCTCTGCAGCAGGGTGTGGACGAACAGCAGCTCGACCCCGTCGGCCGACTCGGCGGCGATGCAGTGCGGGGTGAGCGAGTCGAAGTGCGCGGAGTCGCCCGGGTCGAGCTGGTGGACGCGGTCCCCCAGGGTCAGCCGCAGCCGCCCCTGGAGCACGTACAGCCACTCCTCGCCCGGGTGCACGCGGACGACCGCGTCCTGCACGCCCGGCGGCACGTGGACGCGCAGCGCCTGCATCGCGCGGCCCGGGGCGCCGGCCCGGCGGTAGCCCCAGCCGCCGGCCCGGCCGGGTTCGATGGCACCGCCGCGGACGACCGGGTCCGGCTCGACCATGGCCTCGCCGAGCAGTCCGGAGACGGAGGTGCCGTAGGCGCGGGCGAGGCCGAGCAGCACCGGCAGCGAGGGCTGCCGTCTGCCGGTCTCCAGTCGGGACAGATACGCTGGGGAGAGCCCGACCCGGGCGGCGGCGACCTCCAGGGTGAGCCGGCTGGAGAGCCGGTGCTCACGCAGGCGGGCGGCGAGGCCGGCCACCTCCTGGTCGTCGACGGGGGCATCGCTGGTGGTCATGGGACCAGTGGACACCCGCCGTGCCGAGCGGGCAAGAAATTTGCCCCACAGGCAAGTTACTCGGCGTTCCCCGACGATTGCGGACCGCTGCCCCCCTGCCTCCCTGCCCCCCGCGCCGCCGGCCTACTCCGCGGCCAGGTGGTCAGGACCGGGGCCGACCATGCCGCTGGTGACCCCCGGCTGCGACTGCCGGCGGGCGGGCTCGCGCCCGGGCGGCTGGGTGCAGCGCTCCTGGGCGGGCGGCGAGGCCGTCGGCCGGGTGACCGGGCTGCCGGCCCGGACGATGATCTCCTCGCCGTCGTGGCGCAGCCGGATGACCTCGCCCCGGCGCAGCGTGTAGGTGGTCTCCTCGTGCGAGATCCGGATGCCGAGCAGCATCCCGCGCAGCTGCATGGAGAAGGTCAGCCGCATCAGCCCGGCCGGCAGCCGGGGCCGGAAGAACAGGCCGCCGTCGGTGTGGTCCCGCAGCCCGCCGAAGCCGGCCACCAGGGCGATGCAGGCGCCGGCCAGCGAGGCCATGTGCAGCCCGTCGCGGGTGTTGCCGCCGAGGTCGTGGAGGTCCATCATCGCGGCCTCGGCCGTGTAGTCGTACGCGAGGTCGAGCTGCCCGACCTCGGCGGCGATCACCGCCTGGGTGCAGGCCGAGAGCGAGGAGTCGCGGACGGTCAGCCGCTCGTAGTAGGCGAAGTTGCGGGCCTTCTGCTCGTCGGTGAAGGCGTCGCCGCGGACCTGCATGGCGAGCACCAGGTCGGCCTGCTTGACGACCTGCTTCCGGTACAGGTCGAAGTACGGGTAGTGCAGCAGCAGCGGGTAGTTCTCGGGCGGGGTGCGCTCGAAGTCCCAGACCTGGTGGTCGGTGAAGCCGTCGGCCTGCGGGTGGACGCCGAGGTTGTCGTCGTACGGGATGAACATGGCCGCGGCGGCGTCCCGCCAGGCGGCGGTCTCCTCGGTGTCCACGCCGAGGGCGGCGGCCTCGCGGGGGTGCCGGCCGGCGGCCTCGGCGGCGACCCGCAGGTTCGTCTGCGCCATGAGGTTGGTGTAGACGTTGTTGTCGGCGACCGCGCTGTACTCGTCCGGGCCGGTGACGCCCTCGATGCGGAACCGCCCGATGGCGTCGTGGTGGCCGAGCGAGCGCCACATCCGGGCGGTCTCCACCAGCAGCTCCAGCCCGTACACGCGCTCGAAGTCGTCGTCCCCGGTGGCCCGGACGTACCGGGCGACGGCGACCGCGATGTCGGCGCCGATGTGGAAGGCCGCGGTACCGGCCGGCCAGTAGCCGGAGCACTCCTCGCCGCGGATGGTCCGCCACGGGAAGACCGCGCCGGCCAGGCCGAGCTGCGCGGCGCGCTCGCGGGCCATCGGCAGGGTGGTGTGGCGCCAGCGCAGCGCCTGGTTGACCGCGGCGGGCAGGCAGTAGGTGAGCACCGGCAGGACAAAGGCCTCGGTGTCCCAGAAGCTGTGGCCGTCGTAGCCGGGGCCGGTCAGGCCCTTGGCCGGGATGGCCCGCTCCTCGCTGCGGGCGCCGGACTGCAGGACGTGGAAGACGGCGAACCGCACGGCCTGCTGGAGTTCGACGTCGCCCTCGATCTCGATGTCGCTGGAGGCCCAGAAGTCCTCCAGGAACGTGACCTGTTCGGCGACCAGGCCGTCCCAGCCGGTGAACCGCGCGGCGGTCAGCGCGGCCTCCACCTGGTCCCGCACGGCGGGCAGCGAGCGGGTCGCCGACCAGCCGTACGCCATGAACTTGACCAGCCGCAGCCGCTCGCCGGGCTGCAGCACCGTGGTGACGCTGATCCGGCCGTGGTCGGCGGCGCTCTCGGCGACGGTGTCGAAGCGGTCCGGGCCCTCGATGAGGTGGTCCATCCCGGCGGCGACCCGGATGCCGCTGTAGCGGGTGCGGTGGACCAGGACCGCCTTCGCTCCGCCCGCCTGGTGCGACTCGCCGATCAGCGGCGCCTCCAGGACGGCGGCGGCCCGCGGGTCGCCGTCGGCGCCGCCGGGCAGCTGCTCGTTGGCGACCAGTTCGGACTGCAGGACGATCCGCACCGGCCCGTCCACCGCCGCGACCACGTACTCGACGGCGGCGATCGCCCGCTGGGTGAGCGAGACCAGCCGGGTGGACTCGACCCGGACGGTCCGCCCGGCCGGGGAGGTCCATTCCGCCTCGCGCCGCAGCAGCCCGTCGCGGAAGTTCAACCGGCGGCTGTGGCGGCGCAGTTCGCCGTAGCGCAGGTCGAAGGGCTCGTCGTCGACCAGCAGCCGGATGATCTTGCCGTTGGTCACGTTGATGATGCTCTGGCTGGACTCCGGGTAGCCGTAGCCGCCCTCGCCGTACGGCAGCGGGCGCAGCTCGAAGACGCCGTTGAGGTAGGTGCCGGGCAGGCCGTGCGGCTCGCCCTCGTCGAGGTTGGCGCGCAGGCCGATGTGGCCGTTGGAGAGCGCCAGGACGGACTCCGCGCGGGCCATCGAGGCGAGGTCCAGGCCCTGTTCGGCGATCTGCCACGGGTCGACGACGAACAGTTGCTCCTGGCCGCTCACTTGGGCTCCTCCCCGGGCCGCTCGCCGGGCTCCTCCCCGGGCCGCTCGCCGGGCTCCTCCTCGGACCCTTGCCCGGGGCCCGGCTCGGGCTCCTCCAGCAGCTCGGCGAGGTCCGTGACCACCACGGTGGCCCCGTGCCGGCGCAGTTCCCCGGCCTGCCCGGCGCGGTCCACGCCGACCACCGCGCCGAAGCCCCCGGCCCGGCCCGAGGAGACCCCCGCCAGGGCGTCCTCGAAGACGGCGGCGTGCGCGGGTTCGACGCCCAGGGCGCGGGCGGCGGCCAGGTAGGTGTCGGGCGCGGGCTTGCCGGGCAGGCCCTCGCGGCTCGCCACGATGCCGTCCACCACCACGTCGAAGTACCCGTCGATCCCGGCGGCCCGCAGCACGTCCCGGCAGTTGGCGCTGGAGGAGACCACCGCGCTCGGCAGCCCGAGCCCGCGCAGCCGCCGCACGTAGGCGACCGAGCCCTCGTACGGGCGGACGCCCTGCTCGCGGATCATGCGGAGCACGGTGTCGTTCTTGGCCCGTCCGACGCCGTGCACGGTGCGGGCGCCGGGCGGGTCCGCGTCGGTGCCCTCCGGCAGGTCGACGCCCCGGCTGCGCAGGAACTCCCGGGTGCCGTCGAGGCGCGGACGGCCGTCGACGTAGGTGTCGTAGTCGGCGACCGCGTCGAACGGGACGAACGGCCCGCCGGTGCGGGCGGCCTCGTCCCGCAGGAAGGCGTCGAAGGTGTCCTTCCAGGCCGCCGCGTGCACCTCGGCGGTCCGGGTGAGGACCCCGTCGAGGTCGAAGAGGAAAGCGCGGATGTCGTCCGGTAGCCCCAGCATGGGTGAAGTCTTCCCTTCTTCGGGGTTCGAAACGGGCAAAGCCACCCGTTCCCGGCGGCGCGTCGCGGGAACGGGTGGCTTCGGTCCGGGCCCGTCGGCGCAGCGGGTCACCGGTGCGTCAGGTCCCGGGCGGATCGGGCGTACGACGCGTCAGGGCGAGTCGGGCGAGGCGATCACCGCGAAGACGGCGCCCTGCGGGTCCCGGACCACGGCCATCCGCCCGGACTGCATGTCGAACGGCGGCTGGACCACCGAACCGCCCGCCTTCACCAGGGCGTCCACCACCGAGTCGGTGTCGTCCACCGAGAAGTACGTCATCCAGTGCGACGGCGTGCCCGCCGGCAGGTAGTCGGCCACCGGCTGCATGCCGCCCACCGTGCGCTCGTGCACGTTCAGCGAGAAGTAGCCCTCCATGCCCTGGATGGTGGCCGGCCGCAGGCCCAGCGCCTTGTGGTAGAACGTGCCGGCCGCCTCGGTGTCCTCGGTGTTCAGCTCGTTCCAGACCAGCGCGCCCGGCTCGTTGACGACGCCCGCGCCGATGAACTCCAGCGGCTGCCAGACGCCGAACACCGCACCGGTCGGGTCGGCGGCGACCAGCATCCGGCCGGTCGTACCGACCTCCATCACCGGGTACATGATCGTGCCGCCGTGCTCGGCGATGGCCGCGCCGGTCGCGTCCGCGTCCTCCGAGGCCAGGTAGGTGGTCCAGCCGACCGGCGGGAGCGGCAGGCCCTCGGGCGCCGAGCGCTCCATGATGCCGGCCACCGGCTTGCCGTTGAGCGAGCACACCGCGTAACCGCCGAACTCGGGCGGGCCGACCTCGCCCTGCCAGCCGAACAGGTCGCGGTAGAAGTCGAGGGCGGCCTGCTGGTCGCTCGCCATCAGATCGACCCAGCACGGCGTGCCGGGCTTGTACGGAGCGGTGACTACGGGCATTGCTGGCCTCCAGGGGTCGGCGAGCAGGTGGGTCGGCGGGGCCGGGGCGGGCCGGGGCGACGCACCGGCCACCGGACGTCGGTACACCGCCCACCTTCCTCGCGGTTGTGCCCGCGCGCCACCGGACGGCGCCCTGCGGGTTAGCGCCGGGCCGGTACTAGGGCGTGTGTTTCGGGGGCGCGGCGTGGAGGGGCTGGACCTTGCCGCTCTGCGCGTAGTCCTTCAGCCGCACCAGCAGCTCCGCCCAGGCACCGGCCACCGCGGGCAGGCGCTCCTCGCTGCCGGGCTGCCAGCCGCCGTGCCGCAGCAGCAGCCGGGTGCGGTGCGGGTCGTCCGGCTGGTCGGAGAGGTCCCAGCTGATCCAGGTGCCCGCCCAGTGCGGCGGGTAGGCGCCCGCGTTCACCCACACCACCCGGTCCCGGTCGGCCCGTTCGCGGCGCAGCCGGTACGGCTCGGACGCCTGCGGGAGGACGTGGACCAGCACCTCGTCGCCCTCCCGGTCCACCTCGCCGGACCACCAGGCGGTCAGCCCGTCGCGGGTGTTCAGCGCGGCCAGGACGGTCTCGCGGGGCGCGGCGATGTCGAGCTGCAGGGCGATGTCGGTCACGGCGTCCGCCTCTCTGCCGTACGGCCCCCTCCCGCCCCACCATCGCAGGGTTGCCGGGTTTCCGCCCGGTACCGGGGCCGCGGGTCTCCGCCCGGTGGCGGTGCCTCGCCGACGGTCAGCCCCCGGAGCCGTACGTGATGTCGGAGCAGATGTCGTCGTCGGCCGAGCGGGCGTCCTCGGTGATGCTCGGCGGCAGGGTGGCCGGCGCGGTCGGGGTGGTGGCGGCGCCCCCGGAGGCGGCGGCGCCGCCGTTGGCCGCGGCGAAGTCCTTGCCCACGGTCACCGTGACCCCGGCCGACTGCCCGGCCTCCACCGTGGCGCCGGGGAACAGCGCGGCGACCTTCTCCGCGTTGGCCTTCTGACCCGCGCCGTACTCGACCGTCGTGGTGGCGTGCTTGTTGGTCTTCGCGGTGCCCATCTTGGTGACGGTGAACTTGGACGCCTTCAGCAGTTCGCCCGCCTTGTCGGCCATGCCCGTGGTGGTGGTGCCGTTGTAGACGGCCACCTTGATGCTCTGGTTGCCCGCTTCGGGGGCCGGGGTGCTCTTGGCGGCGGCCGGGTTGGGCGTGCCGGTGGGGGTCGGCTCGCCGGTCGGCTGGGCGCTCGGCGAGGCGGCGTCGGGCTGCTGGCCGGTGGCGTTCTGGCCGTCGATGGTGCGGTCGGCCTTGAGGCTGGCCCACAGCTTGTCGGCGTCGGCGGTGACGATTTCGAGGTCGTCGCCCTTGAACCGCCAGGGCGGGGTGAGGAACTTGAGGTCCTTCATGTCGATGTTCTTCATCGAGAGCCCGAAGGACACCAGCTTGTCCACCGTGCCGAGGCCCTCGTCGACGGTCATCGACTTGGTGGCGGCGTCGGCCAGCGGGATGAGGTTGGTGGGGCTGAGGCCCTTCTGCTTGATCTTGCTGATCAGCGAGCCGAGGAAGGCCTGCTGACGCTTCATCCGGCCGATGTCGGAACCGTCGCCGATGCCGTGGCGCAGCCGGACGTAGTCCAGGGCCGCCTGGCCCTCCACCTTGTTCTTGCCGGACGGCAGGACCTGCTTGCCCTTCTTCGGCAGCTTCGGGTTCATGTCGCCCTCGTAGATGGGCTTGGGGAGGCAGATCTCGACACCCTCCACGGCCTTGGTCATGGCCGCGAAGCCCTGGAAGTCGACCACGATGGTGTGGTCGATCCGGATGCCGGTCAGCTTCTCCACGGTGTTGAGGGTGCAGGCCGGGTTGCCCTCGGACGTCCCGCCCACCGAGAAGGCGCTGTTGAACAGCGCCCCCTTCTCCTCCTTGGTCCACTTGCCGTTCGGCAGCTTGCAGGCGGGCCGGGTGACCAGGGCGTTGCGGGGTATGGAGATGCCGATGGCGTGCTTGTGGTCGGCGTAGACGTGCAGCAGCAGCGTGGTGTCCGAGCGGGCGCCGTCGCTGTCGCCGCCGCCCAGGTCCGAGTTCTTGCCGCCGCGGCTGTCGGAGCCGATGAGCAGGATGTTGACGGGCTTGTTGCCGTCGGCGTCGGCCTGCGCCTCCGGCGGGCGGTCGGAGGCGATGCCGTCGTTGCTGAAGGTGCTGAGGTTGCCGTTCAGCTTCCAGTAGAGGATGCCGCCGGTGGCCGTGATCAGCACCAGCACGCCCGCCGCCGACCAGGCGACGATCTTCTTGACGTTCTTCTTGGGCTTGCGGCTGTTGCGGGCCGCCGCCCGTCCGCCGGTCGGCTGTGCTCCGCCGGTCGCCTGTGCAGGGACGTTTCCGCGCTTGCCCTGGGCCGCCCGCCGGGCCTCGGCCCGGCCTCCCGGTCGGGGTGCGGGCACCCCGCCGGCCTCCGTCGCACCCTCGGCCGTGAGCGCACCGGGCGCGTCGTCGCCACGAGCCGGGCCCTCGCCCCACTGACCTGACATGCGTGTACCTTTCACCGGCCGATGCGGCGCCACGGAGGCGCACTGCACACAGAGAGACGGCCGAGATCGCGCCCAGGTTGCATGGACGTCGGTCACATCGACCGACGAACGCCCCCGCAGCTCTGCCCTGCGCCCCCTTGCGGAACCCCGGCAAACGCAGGAGTCCCGTTCGGAGCATACAAGCCGGTCATACTTTTCGACCGTGACCCGGGCCGCCCCTCGCGGGCTCCACACGGCGTCACCCCGCCCCGCCGGCGGTACGGGGCGCCGGGCGGCACCGGCCCCGAACGCACGGGAGCCGGGCGGACGATGGACGTCCGACCCGGCTCTCCGCTCGGTGGGCCGCCAGGGGCTCGAACCCTGAACCTACGGATTAAAAGTCCGCAGCTCTGCCAATTGAGCTAGCGGCCCGCAGCCCGTCCCCGCGGGGGTGGGCCACCGCGATCCTACCCGGTGGCGCCCAGGCGTCCGCCAGTGGATTGTCGGGGCGCGCCGGGTCGGCGGGCGTGCGGAAGGTCAGGCGGCGGCCGGGGTCCAGTGGGCGGCGCGAACCCGGCGCAGCCACGCCTCGGCGGGCGCCGGATCGGGCTCCGCCGGGAGCACGCCGGGCCGGGAGAGCCGCTCCGACGCCTCGGCGAGCAGGGCCTCGGCGGCCTCCGGGCGGTCCGCGATGCGTTCGCCCAGGTCACGGACCCGCTCGGGGTCGGCGAGCCGGACGGTGTTCTCGCCGGTCTCGAACAGCCCCACCGCCTGCTCGACCAGCCGGACCAGGTGCCGGGCGTGCTTCGCGGCCCGCGCACGGGTGACCGGGTCCGTGAGGTCCCGGGTGAGCAGCTTCCTGAACTGCTGCGTGGCGTAGCCGAGATACGCCCGGCGTACGCCGCCGGCGCTGAGGAACGAACGGCGGATCGCGATCAACTCCTCGCCCAGCGGGGTGCGCACCTCGTACAGGTCGTCCGGGAGCCAGACCAGCTCGGACGCGGTCGGGTTGCAATTCAGCGCCAGGCGGCACCACTTGGCGGCCTCGTGCAGGGTGCGGTCCTCCGGCGCGCTGGTGACGTACGACTCGGCGGGGCGGTTCAGGCCGTGGAACTCGGCGGTCGGGGCGGCGAACAGGCCCAGCCGGTCGATGTCGGAGCCCGGGTGCGCCAGACCGTACGCGGTCGAG
This sequence comes from Kitasatospora sp. NPDC054939, assembly GCF_053610105.1. Classification (NCBI taxonomy): domain Bacteria; kingdom Bacillati; phylum Actinomycetota; class Actinomycetes; order Kitasatosporales; family Streptomycetaceae; genus Kitasatospora; species Kitasatospora sp. NPDC054939. Next base: position 59,760 of record NZ_JBSGXP010000011.1, read on the forward strand.
CCGACGATGCCGGAGAGCAGGACGGTGCCGTTGGGCTCGGACATGGCGTGACTCCCTGGTCGGATCGGCTCGGCCCGGAGGGGCGCGGTGCGAGCGGTGGGTACGAGTGGCGGGTGCGGGCGGGCAGCGGGTTCGGCCCGTGGGCCTGCCAGATTCTGCCCGGCCGGGCCGCACCGGGGCGACCGAATTCCCGGCCGACCGGTCCGCCCCGGCCACCCGGCCACCCGGACTGCCGGGCGGGGGCGGCGGGCCGCGCACGGGTTACCGTTCAGGGCATGACGCCTCCAGCTGACACCGTGATCGTCACCGGCGCCGGACGCGGCATCGGCGCCGCCACCGCCCTGCTGGCCGCCCGGCGCGGCTACCGGGTCTGCGTCAACTACCGCACCGACGAGGCATCCGCCGCCGGCGTGGTGGACGCCGTCCGGGCCGGGGGCGGCACCGCGATCGCCGTACAGGCCGACGTCACCAGGACCGCCGAGGTCGAGCGGCTGTTCGCCACCGTCGACGCCGAACTCGGCCCGCTCACCGCCCTGGTGAACAACGCCGGCACGCTGGAGCGGCAGTGCCGCCTCGACGAACTCGACGAGGACCGGCTCAACCGGATCTGGGCCGCCAACATCACCGGCCCGTTCCTCTGCGCCGCCCGGGCCGTCCGCCGGATGTCCACCCGGTACGGCGGCTCCGGCGGCGCCATCGTCAACGTCTCCTCCGCCGCCTCCCGGCTCGGCTCACCCAACGAGTACGTCGACTACGCCGCCGCCAAGGGCGCCCTCGACTCCATGACCCGCGGACTCGCCCTGGAGGTCGCCGCCGAGGGCATCCGGGTCAACGCCGTCCGTCCGGGCCTGATCCGCACCGACATCCACGCCCTCGGCGGCGAACCCGGCCGGGTCGACCGGGTCGCCCCCGACCTGCCGATGCGGCGCGGCGGCGAACCGGAGGAGGTCGCCGAGTCGATCCTCTTCCTGCTCTCGCCCGCCTCCTCGTACACCACCGGCGCGTTCATCGACATCGCCGGCGGGCGCTGAACGGCGCTCCCGGGCCGGACCGGCGGGGCCGGGCAGGAGGGCTCCCCGGCCGGACCGGGCCGGCGGTGGCCGCGTTCCGTTCCCGTCCTTCCGCCGTTCTCCCGCCGCCCGTACGGTGGAGCCCATGACCGACCTGCCGGGCCGCGAACCCGAACCGCCTGCCGTCTTCGTCGACATCCCCGGTGTGCGCAACTTCCGCGATGCCGGCGGCGTCGGCACCCTGCGCCGGGGCGTGCTCTACCGCTCCGGCTCGTTCCACACCCTCGCCCCCGAGGGCGCCCAGCGCCTCAAGGCCCTCGGTCTGCGCACGGTGATCGACCTGCGCAGCGCCGCCGAGCTGGAACTCTGGCCCGACCTGCGGCACGGCCTCGACCACGAGACCCTGCACGTGCCGACGCTGCCCGCCGACCGGGAGGACGTCGAGCACCCCTGGCCCGAGGACCAGGTCTCGCTCTACCCGTTCATGGCCTCGACCGCCGGGCCCTCGCTGGTCGCGGCGATCCGCCGGCTCGGCACCCCGGGCGCCATCCCGGCCGTCGTCCACTGCGCCGTCGGCAAGGACCGCACCGGGATCACCATCGCCGTCGTGCAGTCCCTGCTCGGGGCGTCCGACGAGGAGATCACCGCGGACTTCCTGCACTCCAACGCCGGGCTCGGCCTCCTCGACGGGCCCACCCCGTACCTCGACGAGACCGGCACCGAACGCGTCTCCCGCCCGATCTCGGCCGCCCTGCTGGCGTCCGCCCTCGGCTGGATCCGCACCCGGCACGGCTCGGTCACCGACTACCTCCGCGCCCACGGCAGCACGGACGCCGACCTCACCGCCCTGCGGGCCAACCTGGCCGGCTGACCGCGCGGGCGGGGGAGAGCGGCGGGGGCAGCGGGCCGGGCGGGCACCGGGCCGGGCAGCGGTAGACCGCCGGCGGGAGCCCCCGGCCTACCGCACCCGTTCCAACCGCCACCACTGCGCCGCCGAGTCCACGTCCTCCCACTGCTCCGCCCCCGACTCCCCCGCCGTCAGCGCCTTGCCGCTCACGAAACTGGTGAGCGTCCAGGTGCCGGGGGCGTCGAGGTGGTGCTCCAGCAGCCACTCCTGGGCGCCGAAGGCGTTGGCGGACCACTGCTGGATCCGGACCCCGTTGTCGGTGGCGGCGCCGGTGACGTCGAGGCGCTTGCCGGAGGCCGCGTTCTCGAAGTGGTACAGCGCGCCGCCCGGGTGGACGGCGGTGATCCGCCACAGCTGGGCGTCCGAACCGTCCGCCTCCGCCTGCCGGACCTTCGCACCGCTGCGGCGGCTCCCCTCCGCGACTTCCAGCAGCAGTCCGTCGCCGACGTTGCGCACGCGGTACAGGCCGTCCTCGATCATCGATGTGCTCCCGGGCTCGGTGTCCCGGGGAGTCTCTCATCAGGCACCCGGCACCGGGCGCGCCGGGCGGCCCGCCTATGCTGCGGCGAATGGTGTCCGATCGAAACCCCTCGAACGACGGGTCCGCCGACCCGTCGGAACGTCAGCAGGCCTCCCCGCTCCACGATCTGACCGACGATCTGCAGTCCGCCATGGAGGCCGCGGACGGCGACCGCTTCGAGACCGCCCTGCGCGCCCTGGGCGCCGCCCTCGGCCCGGCCGGACCGCGGGACTCGGCCGCTGCGGGCCCCCGGCTGGCCGGGCTGCTGCCGCAGGCGCCGCCGTTCCCGCGGGCACACCTGGCGATGATGGTGGGCGCGTGCGTGGAGCGCGGGGCTGACCCTGTGGCGTGCGCCGACCAGGTGCTGGCCGGGGTGCGCGGGGCGCTCACCGGGGCGCTGCGGCTGGCCGAGCGCTGGGCGGAGACCGGCGGCGGCGAACTGCCCGACCCGGAACGGGACGAGCCGGGCAAGGTGCACGACCGGATCGAGGACCCCGAGCACCTGGACGAGCGGCACGCCCACCACGCGGTCGCCGGCTGGTGGACCCTGGAACTCTGGGAGATGGCCGCACTCGCGGTCTACACCCACGCCGCCGTCCGGACCTCGGCCCGGGAGTCCGGGGTGAGCGAGGTCCTGCTGGAGCTGGCCGAGCGCTACGCCGGCGTGGACCGCGAGCTCAAGTGCCTGGCGTACGCGGCGAAGGCGCTGGACGACGAGCCGCTGCTGGTGCTGCACCGCCCGTCCGGCACCGGCTACCTGCTGCGGATGGACGGCGTCACCGACAACTTCCAGCTGCACACCCTGCTGGCCGACGTGCTGGTCGGCGGCGGGCACCTGCCGGGCGACGCCCCGCACCCGGAGGTCGCCGCGCTGAGCCGGACCGAGCAGCTCCGGCCGGACCACCGGCCGACCGCCACCGGCGCGTTCAACCTGGTCGCCCCGGACGGCTCGTGGATCTGGAACGAGGGCACCCCGAGCGACATCCCGGTGGTCGACGGGGTGCGCACGCTGGTGCTGGACCCGCAGCCGTACGAGCGGAGTTGGAGCGCCGGACGGTTCATCCAGCAGATCCCGGGCGACCTGCGGCTGGAGCGGGTGCTGGAGCCGCAGGACGCGGCGGCCCGGCTGGCGGCGGCCGCACCGGCCCGGCCCTTCGGCCAGGGCTGACCGCGGGCCGCACCCCGGCGCCTCCCGCCCCTGCCGCGCCCGCTGGGCCGGCGGAGGGCGGGGCCGTGACCCGGCGGCGGGCGTGCGGGTTAGGGTCGGAGGAAGTCCGACGCGTCGCAGAAGTGGAGTCGACCATGGCGAGGATCCCCCACACGCTCTCGGCCGCCGCACCGGCCGCGCTCACCGCCGCGGGCGGGTTGCTGGGCGGCTACGGCGTGGCCCGGTGGAGCGGCCGGCGCGAACTGGGCGGGGCCGTCCTCGCGGTGGCCGGCGCCGGGGCCGCGGCGCAGTGGCACCGCCGCTCGGGTGCGGCCACCGCCGCCGCCCTGACCGGCCTGTACGTCGCGGCATTCGGCGGTTCGCACCCGCTGGCGAAGAAGATCGGCGCCTGGCCGTCGGTGTTCGCGGTGACCGGGGTGGTCGCCGCCGCCTCGACCGCGGCCACGGCCGTCACCGCCCGCCGCAGCTGACCCGGCCGGGGCCGCCACCCGGGCGGCCCCACCCGGCCCGGCCGGCCCGGACGCGGCCCGAAGCCCCGGCGCGTCCCGTCCCGGGTCTCAGCCCTGCGGGGCCGCCGCGCCGAACTCGGCCTCGAAGGCCGCCCGGTTCGCCGAGACCGGGGTGCGGTCCCAGACCGCGAACACCACCCGGTCGAAGGCCGCCCCGTACCGCTCCAGCGCCCCGGCGAAGGCCTCCGCGACCTCGGCCGGGTCGTTCCCGAACACCCCGCAGCCCCAGGCGCCGAGCACGAGGTCCCGCACCTCGTGCCGGGCCGCCGCCGCAAGCACCCGCAGCGCCCGCTCCGCCAGCTCCGCCCGCACGTCCACCTGTGCCGAACGCCGGGCCAGCTGACCGGCGTTCGGCGCGGGCGAGGTGAGGAAGGTGACCGGGTACGGCTGCTCCAGCAGCTCGCCCCGCTCCCCGCGCACCACCGGCACGTCCGGCGAGACGATCACCCGGTGGCTGTACCGCAGGTCGTCGGACGCCCGGTGCGCCGCGTAGTAGTCCGGTGCCTCCAGCAGGCAGGTGTACAGCAGCGCACTGCGGCAGAGGTCCTCCTCCTGGGCGCGGGCGCCGCGCAGATAGCCGCCGCCGGGGTTGCGGGCGGACGCGAAGTTCAGCACGCCGACCCGGCCGCCGGTGCCCGACTCGAGCAGCCGGCGGGCGGCCGGGATGCTCCCCTCGGCCGTCACCTCCACCGGTGCCCGCCCGGGACCGGGCGCCTGAGCGCGTATCAGCTCCTCCAGCTCCTGCGGCGCGTACGACACCGTCCCCTCCCGGGCGGCCCGCAGCCGCTCGGCCAGCTGCACGGCCTCCCCTCCGGCGGGCCGGTAGCTCCCCCGCTCGACGATCTCCTCGTTCTCCACCGCCACCTGGCTCAGTCTGTTGCCCATGCGGCGACCGTAGGTGACGGCCGGGTCACCGCGCCACCGGTTATTCTCACCGGCAGAACAACGCGGCCGGCCCGGCCCGCCCGACGTGCACGCAGCACCCCGGGCGCCCGGCGCCCGGACGCGGAAAAGCGGCGGGCCCGCCCCACCGAAGTGGAGCGGGCCCGCCGTCACCGGTCGTCGCCGGTGTCAGTTCTTCCAGCGCGGCTTGCGGTCGTCGCGGCCGAAGCCGGAGTTGAAGCCGCCCGAACGGCCGCCGCGGTCGTCACGGTCGCGGTTGAAGCCCCCGCCGCTCTGCGGGCGGCCGCCGGAGCGGTGGTCGTCGCGGCGGGAGAACGGACGGCTGCTGCTGCCGCCGCGCTCGTCGCGGTCCCGGCCGAAGGCCGGGCGGTCGCCGAAGGAGCGGGCCGGACGGTCGCCGAAGCCACCGGAACGGCCGCCGCGGTCGTCGCGGTTGAAGCCTCCACGGTCGCCACCGCGGTCACGGTCGCCGAAGCCACCCGAACGGCCACCGCGGTCGTCACGGTTGAAGCCGCCACGGTCACGGTTGAAGCCACCGCGGTCACCACCGCGGTCACGGTCGCGGTTGAAGCCGCCACGGTCGCCACCGCGGTCACGGTCGCCGAAGCCACCCGAACGGCCACCGCGGTCGTCACGGTCCCGGCCGCGGTCGCGGTCCCGGTCGAACGCCGGGCGCTCGGTGCGCGCCTCGCGGTACGCCGGGGTGCGCTCCTCGGCCGCGGCGGCGGGCGCCTCGGCGGCGACGGCCGCACCCTCGGCGGCCGGGGTCTCGTCGGCGGCCGGGGCCTCCTCCTCGATGCCCAGCTCGGCCCGCTCGCGGGCGGCGCGGGCGGCGAGCCGGTCGGCCTCCTCGCGCAGCTCGGTGGCGCGGCGCTGGGCACGCTCCAGCTGGCGGGTCATGTCGGCGAGCTCGCGCTCGGCGGCACCGGCGATGCCGGCCGCGCTCTCGGCCTGGACCTCGACCAGCGAGCGGGCGCCGGTGATCTTGGCGACCTCGGCGTCGAAGGCGTGGTCGAGGATGTGGCGGCTGGCGTCGACGCCCGCGTCCTCCATCAGGCGGAAGACGCCGCGGCGCTGGTGCGGCAGCACCAGGGTGACGACGGTGCCGGAGCGGCCGGCCCGGGCGGTACGGCCGGAGCGGTGCAGGTAGTCCTTGTGGTCGCCGGCCGGGTCCACGTTGAGGACCAGGTCGATGCCGTCGACATGGATGCCGCGGGCGGCGACGTCGGTGGCGACGACGACGTTGACGTAGCCGTCCTTGAAGTCGCCGAGGACGCGGGTGCGGGCGCCCTGGGTCATGCCGCCGTGCAGCGCGTCGGCCTTCACACCGGCCTCGAGGAGCTGCTCGGCGACGCGGTCGGCGCCCATCTGGGTGCGGACGAAGATGATCGTGCGGCCCTTGCGGGCGGCGATCGCGTTGGTGATCGGCGCCTTGTCCTTGGGCTTCACCACGAGGATGTGGTGGGTCATGGTGGTGACCGCGCCGGCCGACGGGTCGACCTCGTGGGTGACCGGGCTGTTCAGGTAGCGCTTGACCAGGGTGTCGATCTCGTTCTCCAGGGTGGCGGAGAACAGCAGGCGCTGGCCGCCGGCCGGCACCTGGTCGAGGATCTCGGTGACCTCGGGCAGGAAGCCCATGTCGGCCATCTGGTCGGCCTCGTCGAGGACGGCGACGCGGACGTCGTCGAGGATGGCGGAGCCGCGGTTGATCAGGTCGCGCAGGCGGCCCGGGGTGGCGACCAGGACGTCGACCCCGCGCTCCAGCGCGTAGATCTGGTTGGACATCGACGTACCGCCGCAGACGACCTTGAGGCGCAGGCCGAGCACCGAGCCGAACGGCTCCAGGGCGTCGGCGACCTGCATGGCCAGCTCGCGGGTCGGGACGAGGATCAGGCCGCGCGGCTGCTTGGGCCGGGTGCGCTCGCCGTCGGCGAGGCGGGTCAGCAGCGGCAGGCCGAAGCTCAGGGTCTTGCCGGAGCCGGTGCGGCCGCGGCCCAGGACGTCCTTGCCGGCCAGCGCGTCCGGGATGGTCGCGGCCTGGATCGGGAACGGGGTGGTGACGCCGCGCTTGGCGAGGGCGCGCACGACCTCGTCCGGCAGGCCCAGGTCGCCGAACGTGATGGTGGGCTCGGCGTCCTCGACCTCGACGGCGTCGGCCTCGACGGCGTCGGCGCCGTCCAGGACCTCGACGGCCTCGGTGACCTCGACGGCCTCGGTGATCTCAGCGATCTCGGTGATCTCGGTGGTGGCATCGGCGGCGGACTCGCTCGCGGGCATGGCGAAGCGGGCGTCGTCAACGAGAGACATTCAAAACCTTCCGGAAGTGGCACGCGCCAAAGTCCGGGGTTCTGTTTCACAACCGCCTCTATGCGGTCAGCCACGGATCGCCGGAACGCGCCAAGGGCGCCAGATGGGAATAGGGCGCCAGTCAAATGGATCAAACGAACGATCTACCACCATAGAGGAACCTCGGGATCAGAGGCAAACGCGCTGGCCAGACCGCTAATGCCCGCCCGCACCGTGGCTCGGTGCCGAAGATCCAGAGCCGCTGGCGGTCGGTTCGGGCGCCGCGGTGGCCGTCGGAACGGGCGTCGGGTGGCTCGTCGCGGTGGGCTGCGGCGCGCTCGGGCTCGCCGCCGGGGTGGAGGCCGTACCGCCGCCCGAACGGCCGTCCCCGGGGCCGCCGGTGGCCCCGCCGGCGCCGCCGGTGCCGCCCGACGCCCCGGTCGAAGCACCGGCACCCGGCGAGGGCGCGGGTTCGGCGCTCACGCCCCCCGCCGCGCCCGGCTCGGGCTCGCCCAGGACCTCCCCCGGCAGCGGGACCGCGCCGACCGGCGCCCCCGGCGACACCTCGCCGGCCGCGGGGCTCACCCCGGCCACCGGCGTGCCCTCGCCCTGCGCGCCCCCGGGCCGCTCCGCGCGCCCGCCACCGCTCTGGTGACCGCCGGCCTGGCCGGCCGGACCGCCCGTGCTCTTGCCCACCGTCCCGGCCTGCCCGACCGGCACCGAACCGCGCTTGTCCTCGGCGCCCGGCCCGACCGACATGCACCCGGTCAGCCCCAGCCCGGCCACCGCCAGCACCGCCGCAGCCCGCACCACGCCCGTCCGCACCGCACGCGCCCGGCCGCCCGGCTCGCGCACCACCACCTCGCGCACCACGGCCGGCCGCCGCGCCTCCGCTCCCGCTACCCGCTCCGTACGCACCGCAGTCACCGAGCTCCCTCTCCTGGCGCCCCGCCCGTGGCCGCCGCTGCGGACGGCCGCTTTCGGTGCCCAACGGCGCTCGCGCCCCACGGGACACGGCCGGCCCCACCCGAGCGCCCGAACACCAGCCGCCCGGAGCAGCGTCCGCCCCACCGCCCCGCCCCACCGCCCCGCCCCGGCGCTCAGCCCCGGCGCTCAGGCCCAGAACAGGCCGGCCAGGCCGGCCCCCGCCCACACCGCCGCCAGGCCGGCCGCCACACCGCCCAGCACGTTCAGCAGCGCGTACCGCCCGGCGCCGCCCTCCACCAGCCGCAGCGTCTCGTACGAGAAGGTCGAGTACGTGGTCAGCGCGCCGCACAGCCCGGTGCCGAGCAGCAGTTGGAGCCGCGCCGACGCCGCCCCGGCCGCCACCGCACCGGTGAGCAGGCCGAGCACCAGGCAGCCCGCCGTGTTGACGGTGAAGGTGCCCCACGGGAAGACCGAGTCGTGCCGCGCCTGCACCGCCCGGTCGGTCAGATAGCGCAGCGGCGCGCCGACCACCGCCCCCGCCACCACCAGCAGCCAGTTCACCCGCGCTCCGCTCCGCCGGCCGCCCCGGCGCCGCCGAAGCGGACCAGCTCGCAGGCGTCCAGCACCACCGGGCCGGTCACCCCCAACTCGGCCAGCACCGGCAGGAAGGCCCGCACCCGCTCCTCCTCGTCGACGACCACCACCGCCACCGGCAGGTCCCCGCTCAGCGACAGCAGCCGCGCGGTGTGCACCAGCGAGGACGCCCCGAAGCCCTCGACACCCCGGAACACGCTCGCCCCGGCGAGCCCGGCGGCCCGCGCCCGGTGGACCACCTCGCTGTACAGCGGCCGGTGCCGGCTGCGGTCGCCCTCGCCGACCAGCACGGTCAGCCGCAGCACCGGCACCGTCACCGCCCCCGCCACCTTCGCCGGAGCGCCGGCCGCGCCGCCCACCGCATCCTCCGGACCCCTGCCCGCCGCACCCGCCGCGCTCACCGCTGTGCACCCCCGCCCCGGCGGATCAGACGGCGCGTCAGCCCGGCCGCCGCCCACACCGCGGCCATCGCCGCCACGAGCGTCGCCACCAGGTACAGCGCCCCCGGGCCCGGCCGCCCCGCCTCCACCAGCCGCCGGACGTCCACCGCGTACGTGGAGAAGGTGGTGAACCCGCCCAGCACCCCCGTCCCGAGGAACGGCCGCAGCAGCGGATGCGCCGGCCGCCCCTCGGTCACCGCCACCAGCAGCACCCCGATCAGCGCGCAGCCCAGCACGTTCACGCCGAAGGTCGTCCAGGGGAACGCCGTCGGCCCGTCCGGCCACAGCAGCCCCGCGCCGTACCGCGCCGACGCCCCGATCGCACCGCCCGCGGCGACCGCCGCCACCGCCCGTCCCTGGCCGCGCAGCACCGGCGGCCGGGCGGGCGCCCCGGCCGCCTCCCTGGTCGGCAGCGTCCCGTCCGAGGTGGTCACGGCCCCATGAAACCGCACGACCGCCCCGCGGGCCCCGGCCCGGCCCGCACGACCCGCCGCGGACCCCGCTTGCGCCACCTGGCACCCCGTCACCGCAGGCCCGACAATGATCCGGTGGAGATGACCCGGGAAGAGTTCGAGACGCTGGTCGGCGACGCGCTCGACGGGATTCCCCCGCAGCTCGCGGCCATGATGGACAACGTCGCCGTCTTCGTCGAGGACGAGCCCGACCCCGCCGACCCCGAACTCCTCGGCCTCTACGAGGGCACCCCGCTCACCGAGCGCGGCGAGTGGTACGCCGGCGTCCTGCCCGACCGGATCATCATCTACGTCGGCCCGACCCTGCGGCTGTGCGACTCCCGCGAGCAGGTCGTCGACGAGGTCCGCACCACGGTGATCCACGAGGTCGCCCACCACTTCGGCTTCGACGACCACGAACTCGACGAGCTCGGCTGGTCCTGACCCCGCCCCCGCACCCCCCGCGGACCGCCCGCGCCCCGCCCGGCGGAAACCCGTTTTGGCGATCCGCTCCACATCCCATATGCTTCTCGACGTCCCCGAACGCTGGATAACAGCCGGACAGGCCGCAAGCCCTCATCGTCTAGTGGCCCAGGACGCCGCCCTTTCAAGGCGGTAGCACGGGTTCGAATCCCGTTGGGGGCACGCAGTACCGTAGTACAGTGCAGTACGCAAGACCGCGGTGGAGAGACAACCACCCCAGGTCCCGTGGAGCAGTTGGTTAGCTCGCCACCCTGTCAAGGTGGAGGTCGCGGGTTCAAGTCCCGTCGGGATCGCTCGTCTCACAGGAGACGGCGCAATACGGCCAGGTAGCTCAGTTGGTACGAGCGTCCGCCTGAAAAGCGGAAGGTCGCCGGTTCGACCCCGGCCCTGGCCACAGTCGAAGCCCCCGCAGCGAAACGCTGCGGGGGCTTCTTCGTGCCTCCCTCCGGCCGCCGCCGCCCGCGGCTCCCGGCCCGCGGCCACCGGCCCGCCTCCGCGGTCGAGGCGCCGCCGGCCGCGCCGGCCGCTGGCGTGGACGGTGCTCGCGCACGGCGCCGGGGGGCTGTGACACTGGAGGGGCTCCGAAACTCGGGTGCACGTCGTGCGCCCGCTTGCGAACCTAGAGGGATGCCCGCAGTGAGTTCTCCCGCAGTCCAGTCCGCCGGTGCTCCCGCCGAAGCCGCCGCGGAGGGGCCCGGCATCGGTGAGCTGGCCGCCCGCCTGTCCGGGCTGACCCTTCGCGACCAGGTGCGGATCGGCCGGCGGCTGGAGGGCGCCCGGCGGGTCCGCAAGCCGGAGGCCCGGCAGAAGGTCGCGTCCGAGATCGCCCGCGACGTCGAGCGGGCCGAGCTGGTGGTGGAGCAGCGCCGGGCCGCGGTGCCGGCGATCACGTACCCGGCGGAGCTCCCGGTCAGCCAGAAGAGGGACGAGATCCTCGCCGCGATCCGCGACCACCAGGTGGTGATCGTGGCGGGCGAGACCGGCTCCGGCAAGACCACCCAGATCCCGAAGATCTGCCTGGAGCTGGGCCGCGGCGTGCAGGGCCTGGTGGGCCACACCCAGCCGCGCCGGATCGCCGCCCGGACGGTGGCCGAGCGGGTCGCCGAGGAGTTGGACAGCCCGCTGGGCGAGGCGGTCGGCTGGAAGGTCCGGTTCACCGACCAGGTCGGCCCGTCGACCCTGGTCAAGCTGATGACGGACGGCATCCTGCTCGCGGAGATCCAGACCGACCGCGAGCTGCGCCAGTACGACACCCTGATCATCGACGAGGCGCACGAGCGCAGCCTCAACATCGACTTCATCCTGGGGTACGTCAAACAGCTGCTGCCCCGCCGCCCGGACCTCAAGGTCGTCATCACCTCGGCGACCATCGACCCGGAGCGCTTCGCCCGCCACTTCGGCGACGCCCCGATCGTGGAGGTCTCCGGCCGCACCTACCCGGTGGAGGTCCGCTACCGCCCGGTCGTCGAGGACGACCGGGAGGACGCGGACGACGTCGACCGCGAGCGGGACCAGATCCAGGCGATCTGCGAGGCCGCCGAGGAGCTGCAGGCCGAGGGGCCGGGCGACATCCTGGTGTTCCTCTCCGGCGAGCGCGAGATCCGCGACACCGCGGACGCCCTGAACCGGCTGAAGCTGAAGTCCACCGAGGTGCTGCCGCTGTACGCGCGGCTGTCCTCGGCCGAGCAGCACCGGGTCTTCCAGCGGTCGAACAGCCGCCGGATCGTGCTGGCCACCAACGTCGCCGAGACCTCGCTGACCGTGCCCGGCATCAAGTACGTGATCGACCCGGGGACGGCCCGGATCTCGCGCTACAGCCACCGCACCAAGGTCCAGCGGCTGCCGATCGAGGCGGTCAGCCAGGCCAGCGCCAACCAGCGCAAGGGCCGCTGCGGCCGCACCTCGGACGGCATCTGCATCCGGCTGTACTCGGAGGAGGACTTCCTCTCCCGGCCGGAGTTCACCGACGCCGAGATCCTGCGCACCAACCTGGCCTCCGTCATCCTGCAGATGACCGCGGCCGGCCTGGGCGACATCGAGGCCTTCCCGTTCCTCGACCCGCCGGACTCGCGCAACATCAAGGACGGCGTCCACCTGCTGCACGAGCTCGGCGCCCTCGACCCGGCCGAGAAGGACGTCCGCAAGCGGCTGACGCCGCTGGGCCGCAAGCTCGCCCAGCTGCCGGTCGACCCGCGGATGGCCCGGATGGTGCTGGAGGCCGACCGCAACGGCTGCGTCCGGGACGTCATGGTGATCGCCGCCGCGCTCTCCATCCAGGACCCGCGCGAGCGGCCCGCCGAGAAGCGCCAGGCCGCCGACGAGCGGCACCGCCGCTTCAACTCGGAGACCTCGGACTTCCTCGCCTACCTGGCGATGTGGCGCTACGTCAGGGAGCAGCAGAAGGAGCTGTCCTCCTCGGCCTTCCGCCGGATGTGCAAGTCCGAGTTCCTCAACTACCTGCGGATACGGGAGTGGCAGGACATCTACTCCCAGCTGCGCACGATCGCCAAGCAGCTCGGGGTGACGATCGAGGAGCCGCATCCGGACGCCGAGCCGGACGCGGACCGGATCCACCAGTCGCTGCTGGCCGGCCTGCTCTCGCACATCGGCCTGTACGACGTGGAGAAGCGCGAGTACGGCGGGGCGCGCGGGGCCCGCTTCGCGGTGTTCCCCGGGTCGGGGCTGTTCAAGAAGCCGCCGCGCTGGGTGATGTCGGCGGAGCTGGTGGAGACCTCGCGGCTGTGGGCGCGGATCAACGCCAGGATCGAACCGGAGTGGGTGGAGCCGCTGGCCGCCCACCTGATCAAGCGCAGCTACAGCGAGCCGCACTGGTCGAAGAAGGCCGGTGCCGTGCTGGCGTACGAGAAGGTGACGCTCTACGGCGTCCCGGTCGTCTCGCAGCGCAGCGTGAACTACGGCCGGATCGATCCGGAGCTGTGCCGGGAGCTGTTCATCCGCAACGCACTGGTGGAGGGCGACTGGGAGACCCACCACCGCTTCTTCGCGGAGAACCGCAAGCTGCTCAGCGAGGTCGAGGAGCTGGAGAACCGGGCCCGCCGCCGGGACATCCTGGTGGACGACCAGACCCTGTTCGACTTCTACGACGCCCGTCTGCCGGAGGACGTCGTCTCCACCCGGCACTTCGACTCCTGGTGGAAGAAGGCCCGGCACGACCAGCCGGACCTGCTGAACTTCGAGAAGTCGATGCTGATCAACGACGCCGCGGACGGCGTCACCGAGGCGGACTACCCGGACCACTGGCAGCAGGGCAAGCTCCGCTTCAAGCTCACGTACCAGTTCGAGCCGGGCAGCGACGCGGACGGCGTGACCGTCCACATCCCGCTGCCGGTGCTGAACCAGGTGACCGCCGAGGGCTTCGACTGGCAGATCCCGGGGCTGCGCGAGGAGCTGGTCACCGCGTACATCCGGGCGCTGCCCAAGGCGCTGCGGCGCAACTTCGTCCCGGCCCCGGACTTCGCCCGGGCGGCGCTGCGGCAGGTGAAGGACCGCCAGGAGCCGCTGCTGCCGACCCTGGAGCACGTCCTCAAGCGGATGACGGCGATCACCGTCCCGCCGGACGCCTGGGACGACGAGCGGGTGCCGGACCACCTCAGGGTCACCTTCCGGGTGGTGGACGGCCGCAAGAAGCTCGCCGAGTCCAAGGACCTGGAGGAGCTGCGGCTGCAGCTGAAGCCGAAGCTGAACGAGACGCTCTCCTCGGCGGCCTCCGGGCGGGGCATCGAGCAGAGCGGGCTGACCGCCTGGCCGGCCGCGCTGCCGGTGCTGCAGCGCACCTTCGAGCAGCGCTCGCGCGGCCACTCGCTGCGGGCCTACCCGGCGTTGGTGGACGAGGGCGACGCGGTCGGCGTCAAGCTGTTCGACACCCCGCAGGCCCAGGAGCAGGCGATGCGGGAGGGCACCCGGCGGCTGCTGGTGCTGACCACCAACTCGCCCGCCAAGTCGATCCAGGGCCGGCTGGGCAACCAGGCGAAGCTGGCGCTGTCGTACAACCCGCACGGCTCGATCCCGGCGCTGTTCGAGGACGTGGTGGCCTGCGCCACCGATCGGCTGATGGCGCTGGCCGGCGGCCCGGCCTGGGACGAGGCGGCGTTCGGGAAGCTGCACGACAAGGTGCGGGCCGACCTGTACGACCTGTCGGCGGACACCACGCTGAAGACGGCGACGGTGCTGATCGCCTTCCACAAGGCGTCGACCCGGCTGAAGGCGGTGAGCAGCCCGGTGCTGCTGAACGCGGTGAACGACATCCGGCTGCACCTGGCCTCGCTGGTGTACCCGGGTTTCGTCGCCGAGACCGGCTGGCAGCGGCTGCCGGACCTGAAGCGCTATCTGCTGGCGGTGGACCGCCGGCTGGAGGCGCTGCCGAACCACCCCCAGCGGGACGCCCAGCAGCTGCTGAAGGTCCAGCAGGTGCAGCAGGAGTACGGGGAGCTGCTGGCGGCCGTCCCGGCGGGCCTGGAGCCCTCCCCGGAGGTGCGGGCGATCCGCTGGATGATCGAGGAGCTGCGGGTCAGCTTCTTCGCGCAGTCGCTGGGCACCCCGTCCCCGGTCTCGGAGAAGCGGATCGTGAAGGCGATGGAGGCGGCCCGGGCGACGCTCTGAGCCCGGGGCGCCGCTGAGCTGGGCGGGCCCTCAGGAGCCGGTTCGACCTGGGGGCCCACCATGGGCTACGATCTGTCTTGTTCGCAGCGCGCAAGCGAGTGAACGAGATCAGAACACTCTGGTCCCGTGGAGCAGTTGGTTAGCTCGCCACCCTGTCAAGGTGGAGGTCGCGGGTTCAAGTCCCGTCGGGATCGCCGTAGGCGAGAGGCCCGGAACCGGTCAGGTTCCGGGCCTCTCGCTTTTTGTCCGTTCGGAGGGGGTCGGACCGCCGGCCCGCCCTACCGTTCAGATGGTCTAGACCACAAGCCGCACCCCGTGTGACGGTCGTCACCAGGATCGGTTCGGAACCACCCCGGCGGAGACCCCTCCGGAAGCCGCCTAATTTAATATGTAAAATTGCACAGCTATTCACTGTAAATCCCCCCCGTCGCACGAGCGTCAAATCGTTATACGGAGTTCAACATTCCGGGTGACCGGCCGACTGTCCAGGGGCATGCAAAGGGGCCGCTTACCGGACCCGGCGGAGTCCGGTAAGCGGCCCCTTTGAATGAGCCTTCGGGGCTTTCAGGCCTTCATCAGGCCTCGGTGCGCTGAGCCGGAATACCGGCCAGCAGGGCGCGCACCTCCGCCTCGCGGTAGCGACGGTGTCCGCCGAGCGTGCGGATCGACGTCAGCTTGCCCGCCTTGGCCCAGCGGGTCACCGTCTTGGGGTCAACGCGGAACATGGTGGCAACCTCTGCCGGCGTCAGCAGGGGCTCGGCGTCAGGGGTACGAGCGGTCATGAGCGGCCTCCTCGGAGAACCGAACCAGGGCGGTTCTATCCTTCAAATTCTGCACCTTGGCCCGCGATGCCCGAAATGGCACACACGGGCCGAGTCGGTTATAGGACGAACGGCTTGTCCTGGTGTCTACAACTACACCATCCGTCCAGCCCTATCGACCAAACCGCCAAAATTGACCCCTCACGGGTTCAAGGCCGACGGATGGCGATGGACCACCCCATAACGGGCAGTCACTGCGGAGTGACCTTCGGTTACGAAGGGACCAGACCCGCCGTTTTCCCGCAAAGCTCGCATCGGCGCCAGAACCACCCAAAAGTGGGCACGCTCATGTGCAGTTGGGCTGGTTGTCCCATTTTGGCACATAGGGGTGAGTTCGCGTCAACGGTGAGTAGTGTCACGTTCGACAGCTATTGACCCGAACCGGGACCTAGGTCATACGGGTCGGGCCCTACGACCCTTACAGTCTGACAAGTACCACCGACACCGCCCCCGGCCGGCGCTGACAGGGGCTCACCCGGTCCGCGGGGGCACCCACCGCAGCCCGGGACGGGCCCGCCGCCCCTCAGTTCGCGTACCGCAGCGCCAGCACCCGCCGCCAGCGGCCGGTCAGCTCCTCGTACGCCCGCAGCGCCGCCGCGTCGTCCCCCTCGCGCAGCGAGCGCAGCCCCTCCTCCAGTTCCCCCGCCGACCGGTCCGCCGCCAGCCGCTCCGGCCCGAGCAGGTGCACCAGGCCGCCGTAGTCCAGCTCCACCAGGGAGCGCGGGTGGAACTCCTCCAGCCACCGCCCGACCCCCTCCGCACCGCGCACCAGCTCGCCGCCCGGCACCTTCTCCTTCAGCGCCCGGTAGGCCCGGGCCACCCGCCGCCGGGCCTGCACCATCGGCGTCAGGTAGAACAGCGCCGGCGCCTCCCCCTTCTCCCCCTCGGCCGGAGCCCCGGCGTCGGCATCGGCATCGGCCGCCCGCTCCGGCGGCCCGCCCGGCAGGTAGCGGCGGTCCTCCGCGCCGAACGGCAGGAACCACGCCACCGGCACCTCCCAGCGCGTGGTCAGGATCCACGGCCGGGCGTCCGGGTGCTCGGCCCGCCAGCGCTCCCGGTCGGACTCCGCCGCCGCCCTGGTGGCCGGCGGCAGCGCGGTGTCCAGCAGCGCCACCGGGGCCTGCGCGCGCAGCTCGTCCAGCGCCTCCCAGCTACGCATCCGGGTGGCCCACGGGCAGACGTAGAGCACGCCGTCGACGGCCCGGACGAAGGCCCGCTCGCTCTCCCGCTCCGGCAGCGCCCGCGGGGTCCGCCCGACCAGCTCCGCCAGGGCCGCCCGCTGCTCCTCCAGGGCCGCGCCGGCGACCGGTCGGCCCGCCTCCGCGGCGTCCGGGCCGTGCGCCCGCGCGTACGCCTGCCAGCGCGCCCGCTCGGGCTCCGGGTAGGCGGCCAGCGGCTCGTAGACCCGCAGGTGGGCGGCGTAGGGCGGGAGGACGGACGTACGCACGACAGTCACGTTCTGCATCGTCGCACGCGCCGCGCCGCCCCGGGAGAGCGCCCGACCGGGCGATCCGTCTCACCCCTCGGACATCAGGCAACAGCTCGGTTCCGAGGGGCAGATCGGCGGACGGTCCGCGGCTACGCTTCGCCCTAGGCGCCCGCACCACAGCAGCGGGCCTTCGATACTGGAGTCACCACAGTGACCGACGTACAGACCGCATCCGCCCCGCACTCCGCACCCGGCGTGCTCAGCAGGATCTTCCGCACCGAGCGGGACGGCGTCCCCGGCGACGGCCACGAGCAGGTCGTGTTCTGCCACGACCGCACGTCCGGCCTGAAGGCGATCATCGCCATCCACTCCACCGCCCTGGGCCCGGCCCTCGGCGGCACCCGCTTCTTCCCGTACGCCTCCGAGGAGGCGGCCCTGGAGGACGCGCTCAACCTGTCGCGCGGCATGAGCTACAAGAACGCGCTGGCCGGGCTCGACCTCGGCGGCGGCAAGGCCGTCATCATCGGCGACCCGAACAAGGACAAGAACGAGGCGATGCTCCGCGCGTACGGCCGCTTCGTCGAGTCGCTGCGCGGCCGCTACATCACCGCCTGCGACGTGGGCACCTACGTCCAGGACATGGACGTCGTCGCCCGGGAGACCGAATTCGTCACCGGCCGCTCGCCCGAGAGCGGCGGCGCCGGCGACTCCTCCATCCTCACCGCCTTCGGCGTCTTCCAGGGCATGCGCGCCAGCGCCCAGGCCCGCTGGGGCCAGCCCACCCTGCGCGGCAAGCGGGTCGGCGTGGCCGGCGTCGGCAAGGTCGGCCACTACCTGGTCGGCCACCTGGTCGCGGACGGCGCCACGGTCGTCATCACCGACGTCTCCGAGACCGCCGTCAACCGCGTGCGTGCCGCTCACCCGGAGGTGGAGGTCGTCGCCGACACCGCCGCCCTGCTCCGGGCCGACCTGGACGTCTACGCCCCGTGCGCCCTCGGCGGCGCGCTGACCGACGACTCGGTCGCGGCGCTCGGCGAGCTCGGCACCTCCATCGTCTGCGGCGCGGCCAACAACCAGCTCGCCCACGCCGGCGTCGAGAAGGACCTCGCCGACCGCGGCATCCTCTACGCGCCCGACTACCTGGTGAACTCGGGCGGCGTCATCCAGGTCGCCGACGAGATCGAGGGCTTCAACTTCGAGCGGGCCAAGAACAAGGCCACGAAGATCTTCGACACCACGCTGGAGATCTTCACCCGGGCCACCGCCGACGGCGTCCCGCCGGCGGTCGCCGCCGACCGCCTGGCCGAGAAGCGCATGCGCGAGATCAGCGCCCTGCGCACCGTCCTGCTGCCGGGCGCCCGCCGGGGCTGAGCACCGCAGCGGCAGCGCCGTGCGCGGGGGGCGGTCCACTTCCGCCCCCCGCGCATCACAATGTGGAACCGGATTCTCACTTCTACGCCCGATCGGGTGATCCAACGTCCCTCTTGGGGGGATAATCGATCCGGGAACGACGGAACCGAGACACCTCCGGATGGCGGGCAAAAGGCTGCAAAACCTCCCCTGACCTGGGAAGACCCGGTCTCGGGTGGCGGCAGTGCGCGCCACGTCACACCGACGACGTACCGTCCGGCGGCGGAAACAGGTACCGTTAATGCTCCAAGGGACGGCTTCTCCACTTCGGGCAGGCCGATCCTGAACATGAACACGTGTCAGACTCGGGGCCGTGAGCCCCACCGTTGAGGGGGTCGACCCATGGGGCGCGGCCGGGCCAAGGCCAAGCAGACGAAGGTCGCCCGCCAGCTGAAGTACAACAGCGGCGGCTTCGACGCTCACCGTCTGTCCAACGAGCTGGGCGTTTCGCCCTCCACCGCTTCGATCGAGCCTGAGCCGATCGAAGAGGAGGAGGAGGACGACCCCTACGCCGAGTACGCGGCTCGCTATGCCGCGGACGACGACGAGGACGACGACGCCGAGTCCGGCACCGGGCACACCCAGGCCCGCCGCCGCGCGTAGTCACAGTCCGGCCTGACCGGCTCTGGCGCTCCGAGCGCCGGGCCGGTTTTCGGCGTTCCCGCAGCCGTTCCGTGCCGGCCACCGGTTCCTCCCACCGACCCGCGGCCGTCCTCGGCGCGCCCCGGGTGCGCCGAGGCCCCTCCGGCAGGCGGGTGCCGGAGGGGCCTGCGGGCCCGGCCTCAGCGGGTGGGGAAGCCCTCGTACGCGTTGTAGAGCGCCGCGCCGCCGTCGTGCTCGTCGGTGCGCTCGACGATGTCGCCCAGCAGCCAGGACTCGACGCCGCGGTCCTCCAGGATCGACAGCACCACGTCGACCGAGTGCGGCGGGACGACCGCGACCATGCCGACGCCCATGTTGAGCGTCTTCTCGATCTCCAGGGTGGCCATGCTGCCGACCTCGGCGACGGTCCGGAAGACCGGCAGCGGGGTCCAGGTGCCGCGGTCCAGGCGGGCGTGCAGGCCGTCCGGGATGACCCGGGCCAGGTTGGCCGCCAGGCCGCCGCCGGTGACGTGCGAGAAGGCGTGGACCTCGGTGGCCCGGGTGAGCGCCAGGCAGTCCAGCGAGTAGATCCGGGTGGGCTCCAGCAGCTCCTCACCGAGGGTGCGGCCGAACTCCTCGACCTTGCGGTCGAGCTTCCAGCCGGCCTGGTTCAGCAGCACGTGGCGGACCAGCGAGTAGCCGTTGGAGTGCAGGCCGGAGGCGGCCATCGCGATCACCACGTCGCCGGCCCGGACGCGCTCGGCGCCGAGCAGCGCGTCGGCCTCCACCACGCCGGTGCCCGCGCCCGCGACGTCGTACTCGTCCGGCCCGAGCAGGCCCGGGTGCTCGGCGGTCTCGCCGCCGACCAGGGCGCAGCCGGCCAGCGCGCAGCCCTCGGCGATGCCCTTGACGATCGAGGCGACCCGCTCCGGCACGACCTTGCCGACGCAGATGTAGTCGGTCATGAACAGCGGCTCGGCGCCGCACACCACCAGGTCGTCGACGACCATGCCGACCAGGTCGTGGCCGATGGTGTCGTGCTTGTCCATGGCGGCCGCGATGGCGACCTTGGTGCCGACGCCGTCGGTGGCCGAGGCCAGCAGCGGACGCTCGTACCGCTTGAATGCGGAGGCGTCGAAAAGCCCGGCGAAGCCGCCGAGGCCGCCGACCACCTCGGGGCGGTTGGCCTTCTTCACCCACTGCTTCATGAGTTCGACGGCGCGGTCGCCCGCCTCGATGTCGACTCCGGCGGCGGCGTAGGTGGCGCCGTTCTGGTTGCTGGTCACTGCGCGGCCCTTTCGGGTCTCTGGGGATGGAACGGCGGTGGGGCCCCGGGTTCCGGGACCCCACCTGAGGTACTACGGGCGGCGCAGCGCGTCGGCCGCGCCACCGCCGCCGAGCAGCGACTGGACGCCGTCCAGGTCGCCGACCGGCTTGCCGCGGACGGCCGGGGGCTGCTGGCCCCCCTTGATCTCGGCCTCCAGCAGGAGCTTGCCGAGCAGCGCCGGGTCCGGCAGCTCCATCGGGTACTCGCCGTCGAAGCAGGCCCGGCAGAGCCGGTCCTTCGGCTGCTTGGTGGCCTCGATCATCCCGTCGAGCGAGATGTACGCGAGGGAGTCGGCGCCGAGCGTGCGGCCGATCTCCTCGACCGTCATGCCGTTGGCGATCAGCTCCGCGCGGGTGGCGAAGTCGATGCCGAAGAAGCACGGCCACTTCACCGGCGGGGAGGAGATCCGGATGTGCACCTCGGCGGCGCCCGCCTCGCGCAGCATCCGCACCAGGGCGCGCTGGGTGTTGCCGCGCACGATCGAGTCGTCCACGACGACCAGTCGCTTGCCGGCGATGACCTCGCGCAGCGGGTTGAGCTTGAGCCGGATGCCGAGCTGGCGGATGGTCTGGCTGGGCTGGATGAAGGTGCGGCCCACGTAGGCGTTCTTCACCAGGCCGGAGCCGTACGGGATGCCGCTGGCCTCGGCGTAGCCGATGGCGGCCGGGGTGCCGGACTCCGGGGTCGCTATCACCAGGTCGGCCTCGACGGGGGCCTCCGCGGCCAGCCTGCGGCCCATCTCCACGCGGGAGAGGTGCACGTTGCTGCCGGCGATGGAGGTGTCGGGGCGGGCCAGGTAGACGTACTCGAAGACGCAGCCCTTGGGCTTGGCCTCGGCGAACCGGGAGGTCCGGATGCCGTTCTCGTCGATGGCGATGAGCTCGCCGGGCTCGACCTCGCGGATGAAGGAGGCGCCGCAGATGTCGAGCGCCGCCGTCTCGGAGGCGACCACCCAGCCGCGCTCCAGCCGGCCGAGCACCAGCGGGCGGATGCCCTGCGGGTCGCGGGCGGCGTAGAGGGTGTTCTCGTCCATGAAGACGAGCGAGAAGGCGCCCTTGACCTTGGGCAGGACGAGCTTGGCCGTCTCCTCGATGGAGAGGTCCGGGTGGCCCGCGAGCAGGGCGGTCACCAGGTCGGTGTCGTTGGTCGCGGCCGTCCGGCCGGAGCGCGAGACGTGCTCCTCACCGGGCAGTTCGGCGACCATG
This sequence comes from Kitasatospora sp. NPDC054939, assembly GCF_053610105.1. Classification (NCBI taxonomy): domain Bacteria; kingdom Bacillati; phylum Actinomycetota; class Actinomycetes; order Kitasatosporales; family Streptomycetaceae; genus Kitasatospora; species Kitasatospora sp. NPDC054939. The sequence continues at coordinate 81,353 of NZ_JBSGXP010000011.1, forward strand.
GCCGCCAGTTCGGCGGTGTTCACCAGGTTTCCGTTGTGCCCGAGGGCCAGCGAACCGTGAACGGTAGCCCGGAAGGTCGGCTGGGCGTTCTCCCAGACCGAGGAACCGGTGGTCGAGTAGCGGGCGTGTCCGACGGCGATATGCCCGTGCAACGACCCCAGCGAGGCCTCGTCGAAGACCTGGGAGACAAGTCCCATGTCCTTGAAGACGAGGATCTGGGAGCCGTTGCTCACTGCGATGCCCGCGGATTCCTGACCGCGGTGCTGCAGGGCGTATAGGCCGAAGAACGTGAGCTTGGCGACCTCCTCGCCGGGAGCCCAGACACCGAAGACGCCGCAAGCGTCCTGGGGGCCTTTCTCGCCGGGAAGAAGATCGTGGTTGAGTCTTCCGTCACCACGTGGCACGCCTTCGAGTCTAGGCCAGTTGGCACAGGCTTCCGGAACCGGGGAGACCGGGTGCGTTGGGCGATCCGCTGGCGACGCGCGTAGACAAAACCCCTTACGGAGCGCCGATTTCGGCTCGCGGCGATCCGCCGGAACGGCGCCCGGCCTTGCGGTTCGCGCCCGTTGGGGCTTCGCCGGGCCGCTCCGTGCACGGACCGCGCGCGGGTGCCGGGCGGGGCAACGTGAGCCTGCTCACCCGGCGCCCGCGGCACTCAGACGGCGGGCAGCAGCAGGCCCCAGCAGCCGGCGTGCACCGTCCAGGTGCGGGCGCGCACCGGGCCCACCGGGTGGCCGTCCGCCTCGTAGCCGAAGCCCCGCCCGGCCACCGAGAGGGTCGCCGCCCGGGCCCGGACGAGGGCGCCCGGCGCGCGCACCACGACCTCCGCCACGCCCTCGCCGACCGCGTCGCCGGTCGGCAGGCTGACCTCCACCACGCGCACCGGGCGGTGGACGTCCGCGAGCAGCTTCCCGTCCGCCTCCACCCGCAGCTGGGAGCTGTGCTCGCCGGCGTCGGCGGTGAGTGGGGTCCCCTGCTCGGCCGCAGCCAGTTTCGCCCATAGCGAACGCCAACCACCCGTGCGGCCGGACGACCGGCGGGCGCCGCTGCCGGAGATCCGCACCCGGCCGAGCACCACCCCGCCACCGTCGTCCACCAGCAGGTCCAGCTTGCGAACCGCGCCGGTCAGCACCGCGCGGGCCGCCGGCACCGGCTCCTCCGGCACCCCCAGCGAGCGCGCCGCGAGCAGCTCGTGCGGCCGGCCCACCGGGACCAGCCCGACCGGGTCCGCGCCCAGCTCACGCTGGCGGTGCAGGGCCTGCAGCACCCGTTGCAGCGCAAGATCGGAACCGATCACCACCGGTCGGCGACGACCCCGGTGCGAAAGCACCCGGTCGAGCTCGGACGGGGTCTCCGGGTACGCCACCTTGACATCCGCCCCTCCGCAGAGGACGTCCTTCGCGATCCGCACCGACTCACCGTCGGCCTGCCGGGCCGCCGGGTCGAGGAGCAGCAGGAGCGGCTCGGGGCCGCCGTTCGCAGGCGTGGACAGGGACGACACGACCGGTCCTTCCTCAGGTAATCTCTCGGTGCAAGAGCCCCTTGCGTTTTTGCGCCAGGGGCTTCGTCTATCTCGGGGCAGACTGCGGCCTACGCAGGATGCCCCAACCGGAAGGGGTGTACGCCTGTGCCGGCACTCGTGCTCGTTGGCGCTCAGTGGGGAGACGAGGGCAAGGGGAAGGCGACCGACCTCCTCGGCGGCTCCGTCGACTACGTCGTCCGCTACCAGGGCGGCAACAACGCCGGTCACACGGTGGTCATCGGCGACCAGAAGTATGCACTGCACCTGCTGCCTTCCGGCATCCTCAGCCCGAATGTGACACCGGTGATCGGCAACGGCGTCGTGATCGACCCGGGCGTGCTGCTCTCCGAGCTCAACGGCCTGAACGAGCGCGGCATCGACACCTCCAAGCTGCTGATCTCGGGCAACGCCCACCTGATCACCCCGTACCACCGCACCCTGGACAAGGTCACCGAGCGCTTCCTCGGCAAGCGCCGGATCGGCACCACCGGCCGCGGCATCGGCCCGACCTACGCGGACAAGATCAACCGCGTCGGCATCCGGGTGCAGGACCTCTTCGACGAGTCGATCCTCCGGCAGAAGATCGAGGCGGCCCTCCACGACAAGAACCAGCTGCTGGTCAAGCTGTACAACCGGCGCGCCATCCCGGCCGACCTGGTGCTGCAGGAGTACCTGGGCTACGCGGAGAAGATCAAGCCCTTCCTCGCCGACACCACGCTGGTCCTCGACGAGGCGCTGAAGGCCGGCAAGGTCGTCCTGCTGGAGGGCGGCCAGGGCACCCTGCTCGACGTCGACCACGGCACGTACCCGTTCGTCACCTCCTCGAACCCGACCGCCGGCGGCGCCTGCACCGGTGCGGGCATCGGCCCGACGAAGATCGACCGCGTCATCGGCATCCTGAAGGCGTACACCACCCGCGTCGGCTCGGGCCCGTTCCCGACCGAGCTGCTGGACGCCGACGGCGAGGCGCTGCGCCGGATCGGCGGCGAGCGGGGCGTGACCACCGGCCGCGACCGCCGTTGCGGCTGGTTCGACGCCGTCATCGCGCGCTACGCGACCCGGGTCAACGGCCTCACCGACTTCTTCCTCACCAAGCTGGACGTGCTGACCGGCTGGGAGCAGATCCCGGTCTGCGTCGCGTACGAGATCGACGGCCGCCGGGTCGAGGAGCTGCCGTACAACCAGTCGGACTTCCACCACGCCAAGCCGGTCTACGAGACGCTGCCGGGCTGGAACGAAGACATCAGCAAGGCGAAGACCTTCGCCGACCTGCCGAAGAACGCCCAGGCGTACGTGAAGGCGCTGGAGGAGATGTCGGGCGCGCCGATCTCGGCGATCGGCGTCGGCCCGGGCCGGGACGAGACGATCCAGATCAACTCGTTCATCTGACCGGTCCGCGCCCGGGGCCCTGAGCCCCGAGCCCACGAGGCCCTGCGGGCGTCGCTCCCGCAGGGCCTTTCCGCTGCTCGCCGACTTTTGCACTAGGCCAATACTGCATTGCATCTAGTGCAGAGTGGGGCTACCTTCGGGATCATGACTGCGAAGCTCCCCGAACCCGTGACCCTCACCGGCCGCCACGTCCGCCTGGAGCCGCTCGGCCGCCACCACGCCGCCGAGCTCTGGGCGTCCGTCGGATCCGACCCGGAGGTCTGGCGGTGGATCCCGTTCCTCCCGCCGACCAGCGAGGAGGAGGTCGGCGGGATCCTCGACGTCCGCCTCGCCGAGGTCGCCGCCGGAACGGCCGTGAAGTTCGCCGTGATCGACCTGGCGAGCGGCCGGGCCGTCGGCATCACCGGCTTCTACGACTTCAGCGCGGTCGACGAGCTCGTCGAGATCGGCGGCACCTGGTACGCCCGGTCGGTCTGGCGGACGGCCGTGAACACCGAGTCCAAGCTGCTGCTGATGACGCACGCCTTCGAGGACCTCGGCATGGGCCGCGTCTACTGGAAGACCGACGCCCTCAACGAGCGCTCCCGCAACGCCATCCAGCGCCTCGGCGCCTCCTACGAGGGCACCCACCGCCGCGACAAGCTCCGGGCGAACGGCATCTGGCGCGACACCGCGTTCTTCTCGATGCTCGCGGACGAGTGGCCCCCTGCCAAGTCCCGCCTGGTGGAGCGCCTTTCGCGCGGCTGAACCGGCCACGGCAGCGGCGCGGCCGGTCCCGCGGACGGGTGGCGCCACCGGTCGCCGGCACGCAACACTGCCGACACCGACTCCGGAAGAGGTCAGCATGAGCGAGTGGCAGAGGTCATCGGCCTGCGGCAACAGCAACCAGTGCCTGGAGGTCCGCACCGCGGACGGCATGGTCGAGATCCGCGAGTCCGCCGACGGCGGGGTCGTGGTCCGCACCACTCCCCGCAAGTGGGCGGCCTTCCTCCAGGGCGTGCAGGCGGGCGAGTTCGACCACTTCGCCGAGTGACGGCGACGGCGGGGGCCGCCGGGCCCCCGCCCCCGCCACCGCCTGCGCCCGCCGCTACGCGCCGCGCTGCTACTCGCCGCGCCGGTGGGCGGCTTCGAGGGCGGCCAGCTCCTCCGCCGACAGCCGCAGCGCGCCGGCGGCGACATTGGCCTCCAGGTGCGCCGGATCGCCGGTACCGGGGATGGCCAGGACGTGCGGGCCCCTGTGGAGCTGCCAGGCGATCCGCACCTGCGCCGGGCTCGCGCCGTGCGCGGCGGCCACTGCCAGCACCTCCGCGGGCTCGGCGACGGCCGCGGCGGTCTCCCGGGCGCTGGTGGCTATCGAGTAGAACGGCACGAAGGCGATGCCCTGCTCGCCGCAGCTGCGCACGAACGCGTCCTGGTCCGGACGGAAGCCGATGCCGTACGGGTTCTGGACGCAGACCACCGGCGCGATCGTCCGGGCCTCGGCCAGCTGCTCCGGGGTCACGTTGGAGACGCCGAGGTGGCGGATCAGGCCGGCCTCGCGCAGCTCGGCGAGCGCCCCGAACCGCTCGGCGACCGAATCGGTGCCCAGCACCCGCAGGTTGACCACGTCGAGGTGGTCCCGGCCGAGCTGGCGGAGGTTCTCCTCGACCTGGCCGCGCAGCGCCGCGGGCGTCCGGGCGTCCTCGGCCCACTCGCCGTCCGGGCTGCGGACCGGCCCGACCTTGGTGGCGATGACCAGCTCGTCGGCGTACGGCGCGAGCGCGGCGCCGATCAGCTCGTTGGCCGAGCGCAGCCGGGAGAAGTAGAAGGTCGCGGTGTCCAGGTGGTTGACGCCGAGTTCGACAGCCCGGCGCAGCACGGCGACCGCCTCGGCGCGGTCCCGCGGCCGGGTGTCGGCGACCAGCGCCGGGCCGCACTGCGGCAGGCGCATGGTGCCGAAGCCGATCCGGTTGACTTCGAGGTCTCCGAGCTTCCAGGTGCCCGATGCCGCTGCGGTGCGGGAGGGCGCGGGGGTCATCCGCGAGCTCTCGGTGCGGACCATCACCGAGCTCCAGCACATGGTGGGGGTGCTGCGCGCGGCCGGGGGAGCCGGCGCCGAGCTCGCCCCGCAGCCGTGCCTGGCCGACATACCGGCGCTGACCCGGGACAGCGGTCTCCAGGTCAGCCTCGACG
>NZ_JBSGXP010000012.1:0-53605 GCF_053610105.1 Kitasatospora sp. NPDC054939
CAACCTCGCCCTACACGGGCACCGTGACGAACCGTCGGCCCGCCTCGTTCTCGACCACCACGGCCTGCACCTCGGCCGGATCGACCGCGGCGGAGCCGTCGAGCGAGGCGCCCTTGCCCTCACCGCTCGGCGATCCCGCCCCGACCACCCAGCTGCCCGCCGTCGTCCGGCTGCCGTCGCGGCCCACCACGACCAGCCTGCACCGCTCACCCGGCGGCAGGCCGGTCACCGCCGCGTTCAGCCGCACCCAGCCGGCGGCCGGGGTCACCCGTACGGTCATCCGGGAGCCACTCGCGTCATCGACCGCCGAGGCCACGCGGGTGCCCGCCGGGGGGAGCGAAGGAGTCGTCACCCCCGGCGACGGAGGCGGCAGGGCCACGGGCGCACCGCCGCCCGACACCGTGGTACCGGCCCAGAACACCCCGGCCAGGGCGGCGGCCACCGCCAGCCCGGTGAGGGCCGAGCGACGGCGCAGCGCCCCCGCCCGCTCCCCGCGCACCTGCCGCAGGGTGCGCTGCAACAGCAGGTCGCCGCCCTGCGGCGGGCCCTCGATGAACGCCTCCGGGGGCACCTCCCCGAGCGTCGTCTCCAGCTCGCGCAACGCCGCCACCTCCTCCCGGCAGGTCCCGCACCCGGGCAGGTGCTCCTCGACGCGCCGGACGTCGTCCCCGTCGAGTACGCCGAGCACGTACGGACCGAGCAGGACCTCCTCCTCGTGCTGCTGCCGGTTCATGCGACCACCTCCCTGAATCCGGCGCCCTGCTGCGGCACGCTCGGCCGGTTCTCTTCACTGAACGTCTCGCGCAGTGCCTTCAACGCATAGTGCGAGCGCGACTTCACCGTGCCCTGCGGAACGCCGAGCCGCTCGGCGGCCTCGGCCACGCTGCGCCCGCGGTAGTACAGCTCCGTGAGGACGTCACGGTGCTCGGGGGACAGGCGGTCGAGGGCGCCCAGCACGGCCATCGTGTCGACGACCGCGTCGGCGTGGTCGTCCTCGACAGGGTGCGTGGCGGGGGACTGGGCGACCTCGGCCGGCCTCGCGACCCTGGCCCGGTGGCGGTCGGTGATGATGTTGCGGGCCACGGTCAGCAGCCAGCCGCGCACCGAGCCCTTTCCGTTGACCAGGGCGTCCGAGTGCCGCCAGGCGCGGACCAGGGTCTCCTGGACGACGTCCTCGGCGGCGGCCCGGTCACCCGTCAACCGGGTCGCGTAGGCGAGCAGTGCCCCGCCGTGTTCCTCGTACACCGCCCTGATCAGCGCCTCGTCGGTCGAGCCCCGCCTGCTGCGGGGCCATTGTGGTCCGGCCATCTCACCCGCTCCGTGTCCGTCTCCTGCGTCGTGTCCAACACGCGCCCCGGACGCCCGCGGTTCACGGCGCGGCGCGGAGATTCGGTGGACGACTCGGGCAGGAGCCGCATGCGCTCAGCAGCGGCGCCCGCTGTTGAGACAGTCGACGACGGCCGCCATCCGGCGGTCCGTCATCACGTTGACGAACATCGCGTGGTCGGTCCTGGCGCTGTGCCGCTGCTCGGGGAAGGAGTCCAACGCGATCGGGGCGCCGGCGGGCAGGGCCGCGTACGTCAGGGTGATGCGCAGTTCGGGCACGGCGAAGGTGCCCGGCGGGCAGACCCCGTTCGCCGCGGGGAAGCGCAGGTGCGTCCTTCCGGGAGCGGCCGTGTCCAGGCCGTTCCAGCAGCTGGGGAAGACCAGGGTGCGGGTGAGGCGGTCGCCCTCCGGGCAGCGCGGGTAGCGGGTCGTGAACCGGTCGGGCAGGCCGGCGCAGCCCCAGCGGGCCCGGACGTCCGTGTCGTCGGCGGCGGTGTACGCCACGGCGTCACCGGTCACCGCGCGCAGGAAGCGCGGCATCGGCACCACCTTGCCGGCCGGGTTGCCGTGGAACTCCAGCCGCACCTCGGCCGGTCGCAGGATCTCGCCGCTGTTGCCGTGCCCGGCGGCCTTCTCGTACGGCTGCACGGCGGGCCGGTCGGGGCGGCGCAGCACCGGCCAGTAGTAGGCGGAGCGGTCGCCGTCGCGGCAACTGGTGGCCGCCGCGGCGAGGCTCTCGTCGGTCGAGAAGGCGTCCGTGGACAGGTTGCCCACGTAGGCGTGGGTGTGGTGGGCGCCGCCCCGCAGGCCGGGGGAGACCACCGGGTTGTCCTCGTTGTAGTGCCCCTCCTCGTTGCGGCCGCAGTCGACCGCGACCGAGCCGGTGGAGGCGTCCGGACCCGCGGCCGGTCCGGCCGTCGCGGGCGGCACCTCGCGGATGTCGACGTACTCCACGGCACCGGCGGACACCCCGCCGTGCGGCGCGCCCGCTCCGGACGCGCCGGCCAGCACCGCGGTCAGCACCCCGCCCGCGACCAGGCAGGCGAGCCCGGCGAGCAGCTGACGTTCTCTCCCCATGCCGGTCACGGTCTCCGCTCGGCCCCGGGCACGTCAACCCGGGGCGGCGGCGGCCTGCGGGCGGTCGCCCTGGGTGCGGCTCTCGCACGATCCGCCGGGAGGGTCCGGCGTCACCGCCCGTCGGCGGAGTACGTGCGGAACTGCGAGGCGGTGTCCGGCCAGTTCCGCCGTTGCCAGTCGCGCAGGCCCGGAGGGTTCGCGTGGGCGGGTACGACGACCAGGCGCTCGTCGAACCAACGGGTCACGAAGTCGCGCCTGCTGCGGAGTTCCTCGCGGGTGCGTCCGCTCACCATGACCTGCCCGACGCCCTGGGTGGTGTCCTGCACGGAGTCGCCCATGCGGAAGCCGTACGGCAGGTCGAGTCGCACGTGCTCGACACCGGGCAGTGCCCGGAGCTCGGCCGGCGAGGGGTAGCCGACGAGGGTGCCGGGCCGGTTGGCGAGGAAGACGGTGCTGACGTGCTCCGGCCGGACGGTCGGCTCGGGCTTCGGGTCGGTGCCCTGGGCACAGGCGATGGCGGCCTCGCCCAGGTCCACGCCGAACTTGAACTCGATCGACTCGTGGATCAGACCGCCGCCGGTACGGGCGGCGCACTCGCCGAAGATCAGCCGGCCGGTCTCCTCCTGGTGGAACAGCTCCATGTGGAACACGCCGCGCTCCAGGCCCAGCGCGCGGAGCGCCGCCGTCACGACCGGTCGGGCGAGACCGTAGGCGCCGGCGTCCTCCGTGGGGTCGAACCGTTCCAGCTGGAGGACCCGGTCGGCGTCGACGGCGGTCAGGCACGGCTCCAGGTAGGTGCCGACGCTGAGGAAGCGGAGTTCCCCGTCGAAGACGATCCCGTCGGCCATCCACTCGTTCCCCGGAGTGAACTCCTCCAGGACGAAGGTGCGTTGCGGGACGCCCCGGCGGCGGTACTCGTCGCAGGTGGCGAGCAGGCCGGCGATCCCCCGGACGATCGAGGTGTTGCGGGTGCCGGCCCCGGCGACCGGCTTGAGGACCGCCCGGTCGAACTCTGGGATGCGGGAGGGGTCGAGGTGGTGGATGTCCTCCAGCAGCAGGGTCGTGCCGACGTCCAGACCGGCTGCGGCGACGATCCGCTTCTGCAGCGACTTGTCGCGGAACTGCGGGGCGATGTCCGTGTTCACGGCGGTCGGCAGGCCCAGCACCCGGGCGAGTGCCGCGACGGTGACGAGCGCCTCCTCGTCGGAGGTCTGGACGAAGCGGAAGTTCCGTTCGGAGGCCGGCAGCCGGCGGATGCCGAAGAGGATGCTCTCGATGCTGGCCGGGTCCTCGGCGAAGATGCCCACCGAGCCTTCCGGGAGAGCCATGTAGCCCCAGTCGTTCAGATGCGGGCCGTGTACGACGTACGGGGTGATGCCGTTCCTGAGGCACGCGCGCATCGCGTACTGGTCGGTGCCGACGAGCAGGGCGGAGGGGCGGTCCTGGGACAACGGGGTCTCCTTTGCGAGGGTGGGGTGGTGGTCGGCGGGTGGCGGACGCGGACCGGCTGCTGGGACCTGTCCGGCCTAGGCGTTCGGGCCCGTGAGGTCGGCGATGCGCCGGACGCCGATCGGATTGTCGGTGAACCGGTGCTCGACGCGCGCCCCGTGGATCGCGGTGAAGGTCTCGCGGAGCGATCCGGGCTGCGGGTCCGCGGCCGGCGGGACCGGTGTCGGGGCGGGGGTGCGGTCGTGCATGCGGGTCTCCCTGCTGCTGTTCGTCGGCTCGGGTGTTCGGGTTCGCGTCATGGGGCGGTGCTCGGCTGCGGTGTCGGCGGGTGGGCGGGCTGCGGTTCGTCGCGGAGGTTCCTGATGCCGGGCACGGCCAGCGTGCCGAGAGCCGATACGGCGATCAGGCAGGCGGCGCCGGCGAAGGCGGGGCCGAGGCCGATCCGGTCCGCGATCGGCGTGGCCGTCGCCAGGCCGAGCGGGATGAAGACGAACGAGCCGAAGGCGTCGTAGGACATCACCCGGGACAGCGACTGCTCCGGGAGGTGGGTCTGGAGGGCGGTGAGGAAGGCGACGTCGTTGAGGCTGATGCACGCGCCGGTGACGAGCATCGCGGCGGCGGTGACCGCGACCGGGGCGTTGCCGGCCAGGGCTGCCAGGGAGGGCACGATGCCCAGGGTGAGGAGCACCGCGGCGCGCGCCGGCCTGGCGGGCCGGATCCGCAGGGCGAGCAGGCTCCCCGCCACGAATCCGACGGCCTGGGCGGTGAGCACGGCGGCCCAGGCGAGGGCGCCGCCGAGGTGCCGTTCCGCGGCGACCGGGCCGAGCACGAGGAAGCCGGCGCCGAGGCACACGTTCACCAGGGCGAGGTGCGCGACGCTCACCCAGACCCACGAGCGCGCGGTGAACTCCCGCCATCCGAGTTTCAGTTGAGCGAGGGCCGACTCGGTGGCGGCCGCGGCGGCAGGCGCCGGGCCGTCACTCCGGGCGGGCGGCCGGACGCCCGTGAGCAGGGCTGCGGACAGCAGGAACGTCGCCGCGTCCACCAGGAGCGCCCAACCGGGCCCGACCAGCGCGACCAGCAGCCCGGCCAGTGCCGCGCCGCCGATGCTGCCGATGTTCATCGACAGTTGGACGAGTGCGTTGGCGGACTGGAGCTTCCCGATCGGCACCAGCTGGACGGTCACGGACCGGGAGGCGGGGGTGAACAGGGCGGAGGCGGCCCCGCCGATCAGCGACAGCGCGATCAGAGCGGCCGTCGCGGCGGAGCCGCTCAGGACCAGGACGGCGATGGCGCCCTGGGCCAGTCCGGCGATCAGCTCGGCCGCGATCATCACCCGGTGCCGGGGCAGCCGGTCGGCCAGCACGCCGCCGTACAGCAGGAACGCCACCTGTGCCGCCACCCGCGCGGCGGCGACGAACCCGAGGGTCGAGCCCGATCCGTCCGGCATGCCGAGGACGGCGAACGCCAGGGCGACCGGGGCGATCGCGTCGCCGAGCAGGGAGACGGACCGTGCGGAGAACAGCAGCAGGAAGGGACGATCCCGGAGGACGGACAGATCGGTGCGCACGTGGTGCCCTTCTGCTGGCGGTACGGCCGCGGCCCTGCGGTTCCGCGGTGCTGTTCTGTGGTGGGGTTGCGGTGTCGGACGGGGAGGCGGGGTCACCCACCGTGGCCTGTCACGGCCCGTCCGGGGTGCCGTCGAGCGGCCGGTCGGCCGGCACCAGCAGGCGGGCGCGGGTCGGCTCGAGCTGCTCCAGGGGCACCGGGGTCGCCTGCCACGGTCGGTGGAGGTGGTCCCCGGAGGTGCGGGGGACCAGGTGCACGTGCAGGTGGAAGACGTCCTGCCAGCCCGCGTCGCGGTTCGCCTGGAACAGCGTCAGGCCGTCCGGTGCCAGGACGTCGCGGATGCGCGCGGCCATTCGGTGGACCGTGGCCATCACCGCGGCGGCGTCCTCCGCGGTGATCTCCCAGAGGTCCGCGGCGTGTCGGCGGGGGATGACCAGCGTGTGGCCGTCCTTGACCGCGGTGATGTCGAGGAACGCCACGGTCAGCTCGTCCTCGTAGACGACTGCGGCGGGCTGCCGGCCCCCGACGATGGCGCAGAAGACGCAGGTCCCGTGCGTCGGACGGTCATCCATGGTCGCCTCCGGTGGACGAGGTGGGTGCGGGGAGCGGGGTGCGGGTCGTCACCGGACGCTGCGCGACAGCGCGACGAGTTCGCGTGCCGTCCGTGACAGGGGGTAGCGGCGGCTGTTGGCGAGGCCGGCGGTGGCCAGGTCGTCCAGCAACTCAGGCGCGGCCCGCAACTCCTCGAACCGGCCGGCCAGCGCGCCGACGTCCCCGAAGTCGAGCGGGAGCGCGGAGTCACCCAGGACCTCGACCAGGCCCGGCACGGGCTGGTAGGCGACCGGCAGCCCGCATGCCTGGGCCTCGACGGTCACCAGGCCGAACGCCTCCAGGCGGAGCGAGGGGACCATCAGCAGATCGTGTCGGCCGAACTCCTGCCACAGCTCCTCACGGGACAGCCAGCCGAGGTGGCGTACGCGGGTCAGGTCGGTCCGTTCGGCCAGCGCGGCGAACTCGGCGCCGGGCGCCGCGACGGAGAGGTCGACGCCGTCGAGCGCGGCCACGGCTGTGAGGAGGCCTGGGTCGGCCTTCTCCGCCGTCAGCCGGCCGGCGTAGAGCACCCGCAGGGTGCCGGGGCGGCGGCCGGTGCGGTCGACCGGTCGGCCGCCGTCGGCGAGCAGCCGGTCGGGGACGCCCCAGGGGATGTGGACGATGCGCTCCGACGGGACGGGGGCGAGCCGTCGCAGCCGCTCGCCCATCGCCGTGGTGGGGACGACGATCGCGTCGACCGAGGCGGCCGTCTCCCGCAGCACCTCGGCCTGGGTGGGGTGGTCGGCGGCGAACAGCAGGTCGGTGCCGTGCACCAGGGCGATCGCCGGCCGGTCGGGGAAGGTCCGCCGCAGTGCGGCCGTCGCGCCGAACGCCAGGTGGTGCAGGTGCAGCACGTCGGGGTCGGTCGCGGCGAAGCGGTCCCGCAGGGCGGTGCCCAGCCGGTCGACGTAGGACCAGAAGTCGGCGCCCGCCACGGTCTTGCCCGCCACCGGCAGCAGGACGGGGTCGCCGTCCGCCGGTGTGCCGGATGCGGTTCCGGTCCCGTCCGTCCTGTTCGGGGCGATCATGAAGACGTCGGCCCGGACGAGCGGGTGCGCTCCGCCGTAGAGGTCGCGCAGCAGCTCCACACTGCCGCCGGGGCTGTCGGGGGGAAGGTCGATCCCGGTGAGGATGTTCACGCGAGCTCCTCGTACAGCCGTGAGGTGTCGATGCCGCTGGTCCGGGTGTACTTCCGGCCCATGCTCTGGTAACTGGCCTCGGCTCCGAGGGTCTTGAGGAAGATGATCTTTCCGAACGTCATGCCCGGGTAGACCCGCACCGGGCGGGCCACCCGGATCTCCAGGGTCCACCGGATCGCGTGGCCCACGTGGCCGAGCGGGGCGGAGACGTGCACCCAGATGCCGAGCGCGCCCACCGTGCGGTCGCCGTTGATCATCTGCGCGAAGCGTTCCGAGCGGGTGCGCTCGTGGGTGACGCCGAGGTAGAGGACGCCCGGCACGAGCACCATGCCCTCCGGTGGAATGACGTGCTCGACGAATTCCGTGGAATGCGCCGCGTCGAGATCCGAATCGCAGATCCGGATGGTGTCGCCGAGGCGCCAGTCGTACGCGTTCGGTGACAGCCGGCGGGAGTCGAACGGCTCGATCGCGATGTCGCCGGACGCCACCGCCCGGGCGATCTCGTTGCGCGTGAGGATCACAGCTGCCCCAACTTGTCCCGCCAGTAGCGTGATTCCTGGGGGCCGACCGCCCCCTGGTACTTCCCGGAATAGGGTTCGATGTCGCCGAGCGTGTCGAAGAACATGATCTGCCCGATTTTCATGCCCGGGTAGACCCGCAGCGGGCGGACCGGCGAGAGCATGAGGGTCCACTGCCCGTGGAATCCGATGTCGCCGATCGGGGCGGTGATCTCGACGAAGAGCCCGAGGCGGCCGACCGACGACCGCCCGAACAGCAGCGGGACGAAGGCGTCCGAGCCGACCTCCTCCACCGTGTGCCCGAGGTAGAGCTCGTCGGGCCGCAGCACGAAGCCGTCCGCATCCATCTTGGTGACGTCCGTGGAGTTGGGCCGGTACGCGTCGATGACCTCGTCGGTGTACGTGACGAGGGTTTCCCCGAGGCACACGTTGTAGCTGTTCGGATTCACCTGGTCCCGATTGAACGGCGATATGGAGATCCTGCCGTCCCGCGCGGATTCGATGATTTCTGGTCCCGTCAGGATCACCAGACACACCCGCCTTTCCGATGGTTTCGAGAAGTCGGAGGGAGGACCTCCGCGGAATATCCGGGGACGGTTGTCATTCGGCCGGCAATGCGCCAGGATCGTCCCCCGTGAATTCTTCCCAGGTGAGATCGTCCTCCGTGAAACATGTCATGGCCCTCGACGTGGGCGGCACCGGAATGAAAGCGGCCCTGATCGGCACCGACGGCGACGTGCTGTACCGGGTCCACCGCGAGACCCGCCGCGAGAGCGGTCCGGACGCCGTCGTGGCGTCGGTCCTCGACCTCGCGGCCGACCTCCGCAGCCACGGAGAACGCCTCCTCGGCGAGCCTGCGGCGGCGGTCGGCGTGGTGGTACCCGGCATCGTCGATACCGCCGCCGGCATCGCGGTCTACGCGGCGAACCTCGGCTGGCGCGATGTCCCGCTGGGTGCTCTGCTGTCCGAACTCCTCGGCGGCACGCCGGTCGTGCTCGGGCACGACGTGCGGGCGGGCGGGCTCGCCGAGAGCCGGCTCGGCGCCGCCCGGGGCGCCGACCGCTTCCTGTTCCTCGCCCTGGGCACCGGCATCGCGGGCGCGATCGGCCGGGACGGGCACATCGACGAGGGCGCGCACGGTCTCGCGGGCGAGATCGGCCACATCGTCGTCCGGCCCGGCGGAAGGCGCTGCGCCTGCCGCCGCCAGGGCTGCCTGGAGCAGTACGCGTCGGCGTCCGCCGTCGGGCGCGCCTGGGCCGCCGCCTGCGGGCGGCCGGACGCGGACGCCGCCGACTGTGCCCGCGCCCTCGGGGGAGGGGACGCCCGTGCCCGGGCGGTCTGGGACGAGGCCGTGGCCGCGCTCGCCGACGGGCTGCTCACCGCGGTGACGCTGTTCGATCCGCGGACCGTGGTCGTCGGCGGTGGGTTGGCCGAGGCCGGTGACACGCTTCTGGCGCCGCTGCGGGAGGCGGTCGCAAGCCGCGTCACCTTCGAGGAGGCGCCGGACATCGTCCCCGCCGCGCTCGGCGGGGAGGCGGGCTGCCTGGGGTCGGGCCTGCTGGCCGTGGACCTGTTGGACGGCCGCCGGCCACCGGGCTGAGGCCCCGGGCCCCGGCCCCGGCGTCCCGCCGGCCGCAGTCGGCCTGCGGGACGCCGTCCGGTCCGGTCCGCTCCCGTGGCGGACCATCAGGCACCGTCCACGGCGGCGAGTTCCGCCCGGACGGACCGGTGCTCCCAACTCTCCCGGTCGCGGAGGTAGAGCGGCCGGTCCGCCACGATGGAGCGGGTCTCGGCGCCGCCCGGCGTCAGCCGCCAGCGCACGGAGCCGCTCACCGGCCGGGCGCAGACGTCGATGAACGACTGCACGGCCGAGCGGAGTTCGCCGAACCAGCGGCCTTCCAGGGCCTCCCGGACCCACAGCTGTTCGAGGTGCATCTTCTCCCGGATGGTCTCCGCCGAGAGCACGGCCGACTCCAGGTGCCGGTAGCTGCGCAGCAGCAGCCAGGCCGCCGGCATCTCGCGGACCTCCAGTACCTTCTCGCCGCCCCCGAGGTGCTCCAGGCCGCTGTACCGGCCGAGGCCGAAGGCGCCCACCCGCCGGTTGAGTTCGGCGATCAGGCGGACCAGGGGGAGTTCCTCGCCGTCGACCGCCACGGGGGTGCCGGCCGCGAACCGCACCTCGATGCCGTCCTCGACGGCCTCCGGCCGGCGGGCGCTCCAGCGGAACAGGTGCTCCGGCACCGCGTGCTGCTCGGGGTCGTCCAGGATCCCCGATTCGAACTCGCGGCACCACAGGTTGGAGTCGCCGCTGACGACCCGCTCGCTCAGTTCGGCGAGCCCGGCCTCCTTGAGCTCCTGGATCTTGACCCCGCGGTCCACCGGGTCGAGGTCGTACGGGCTGCCGTGGGCGCCGTCGAAGCCCAGCAGCTCCAGGGCGCCGTTGAGCCGGCGCAGGGTGTTCTGGGAGCGGTTCGCGGTGTGCAGGACGGCGCTCGCGCCGAGCCGGTGCGCCAGCTCGACGGCGCACCGTGCGATCAGCGGGCGGCTGAGGGTGGAGCTGACCGGGTGGGCGCCGAGGTAGACCGCCTGGCCTGCGATGGCGGGTCGGACGAACTCGTCGGCGAAGGTCTCGCGGCCGTCGATGACGTGCAGGCGGACGCCGAGTTCGGCGGCGATCCGCTGCTTGTGCGCGGTGCTCTCGTCCTCGCCGAGGTCCACGCTCAGGGCGTGGACGTCCCGGAATCCGGCGTTCTTCAGCCGCAGCAGGAGGTAGCTGCTGTCGAGTCCCCCGCTGAAGAGGGTGACGACGGGGGCCTGCGCGGGGATCGTTCCGGGGGAGAGCTGACGGAACGAGCGTATCCGGCGGCTTCGCATGTTGGTCCTTGAGGGGCTCTGGGGGAGGTCGGATCGGGCACCGGTGGCCGGTCGCGGGCCGGGCCCGATCAGTCGTCCGCGTACGTGCCGAAGGTGGAGACGGATTCCGGCCAGTGCTCCTGCTGCCACCGGCGGAGCTCCGGGTAGCTCGCGTGCGCGGGGACGACGATCAGGCGTTCGTCGAACCACCGGGCCAGTGAGTCGCGCCGGTCGCGGAACTCCTCGCGGGTCCGGCCGTGGAGCACGACCTGGCCGACGGCCTCGGTGGTGCTCCCGAGCGCATCGGCCATGCGGAAGCCGTAGGGGAGTTCCAGCCGCAGGTACTCGACGCCGGGCAGGGCGCGGACCTCGGCCGGGGTCGGGTAGCCGACCAGGATGCCGGGACGGTTGTTGAGGTAGGTGGACCCCACCGTGCCGGGCCGTACGGACGGCTCGACCCGGGGGTCGGTCCCGGCGGCGCAGCGGATCCCGGCCACCGCCAGGTCGACGCCGAACTTGGCTTCCACCAGCTCGGGTTGGAGGAGCCCGCCGGTCCGCGCGGCGCATTCGCCGAACACCAGCCGCCCGGTGTCGCTCTGGTGGAAGAGTTCCATGTGGAAGGTGCCGCGCCGCAGGCCGAGGGCGCGCAGGGCCGGTTCGGCGACGGAGCGTGCGAGCCGGTAGGCGGCGGCGTCCTGGTCCGGGTCGAGTACCTCGACCCGCAGTGCCCGGTTCTCGTCCACGGTGCTCAGACAGGGCTCGCCGTAGGTGCTCACGCTGAAGAACCGCAGTTCCCCGTCGTGGACCACCCCGTCGACGATCCACTCGTCACCGGGGACGAACTCCTCCAGGACGAAGGTGCGTTGGGGCACGCCCCGGTCGCGGAGTTCGGCGCACCTGGTGATCAGTGCGGCCCGGCCCTCGACGACGGAGGTGTTCTTCGTCCCGGCGCCGGCGACCGGTTTGAGGACGGCACGGTCGAAGTCCTCGACGGTGGCCGGGTCGAGGTGGTGGATGTCCTCGATCAGCCGGGACGCCGCGACCTCGATGCCGGCGGCGGCGAGCGTCTGCTTCTGCAGCCACTTGTCCCGGAAGCGGACGGCGACGTCCGCCTCCACCGCGACGGGGGCGTCCAGGACGCTTCCGAGGGCGGCGACGGTGACGAGGGCCATCTCGTCCCCGGTGTGGACGAACCGGTACGCACGGTCGGCGAGGCCGGCCCGGTGCAGGCCGAACAGGACGCTCTCCACGCTGGAGGTGTCCTCGGCGAAGACGGTCTCGACCCCGTCCGGAATCCGGATGAACCCCCAGTCGTGCACGCCCGGCCCGTGCACCACGACGGGTGTGATGCCGTTGCGGAGGCAGGCCCGTATCAAATAGGGGTCGGCGCCGATGATCAGCGCCGACGGCTGGTTCTGTGACATGGGTATTCCTTTTGTCTGCGAGGGGAATCGGTCCCGGACATACCGGCGGCGGACGTCAGGGTCGGCCCGGTACGAGAGCATCAGGAATAGCGCGCGGCGAGGCCGCGGAAATGGTCACCGGCCCCCGTCGCGCGCCGCAGCAGACATGCAAGCCCCCGTTTGGCATCGAAACGTCCGTGGCGACGCGGCACTTGATCCATAGTCACCGAACGACCCTCGTTATGCAATGGCACATTTCACGTGGCAGTCGCCCGGCGGGGTGATCGATGCCCTTCTGGTCCGGTTTGACCTGGGAGAGACAAGGCCGGAAGCCTGCCGACAGGCCCGGATCCGTCGGCCCCGCTCCCTGCCGGCCGGTCGGCCGGAGGGCTGCCCGCCGACCGCGCACCGCCGCCGACCGGTCGGACAAAACGCCGCATTGTTCCCGCCCGGCCGGGCGAGGGTTGCGGGGCGGACGGTTGATCGTTTACTTTCCTTGGAGTTCTGCCACCGGGCCCCGAATCAGCGGGCCTCGAATTCTGCCGGCGCCCCGGGCTTTTCGGCGCCGATCGGGCAGCAGCCACCTGAGTGATGGGCCCGGCGCGTAATTCAGGGCCGCCGGAAATCACGGATCGGCCCCTGGCCGATACCGCCCGGACCTCACCGTTCCGTACGAACCGCGGGTGTTCGCGGTACCCCCGCGCGGGTCGGGTGCGACCGCCCAGCTCCTCCGGCGCCCCGGCCGCCGACCCCCGCTCGCCGCACGAGAAGACGGAGTCAGTCAGTGAACCAACGCATCGACGGGCCGGACGCATCCGGCACGTCACCCACGCTCCACGCCCTCGTAGAGCGCCACGCGGAGCGGACCCCCGACCGGACGGCCGTCGTCGCCGACGACGAGACGCTCACCTACGGCCGACTGAACGCCCGGGCCAACCGGCTGGCCTGGCGGCTGCGCGAACTCGGCGTCGGCCCCGGCACGCCCGTGGGGATCTGCGTCGAGCGCTCCGCGGCGATGATCGTCGGACTGCTCGCCATCCTCAAGGCGGGCGGCGCGTACGTCCCGATCGACCCCGGATACCCCACCCAGCGGCTGGAGTTCATCCTCCGCGACAGCGCCGTCCCGGTGATCGTCGCCCAGCGCCGGCCGGCCGCAGCCCTGCCACCTCACCGGGCGGCCGTCGTCCTGCTGGACGCGGCCGGCACCGAACCCGAGCCCCGCCCCGCCGACGGCGCACCGGACGACGGCCGACCCGACCTCGCCCACATCGTCTACACCTCCGGCTCCACCGGCACGCCGAAGGGCGTCCTCGTCCCGCACGAGGGCGTGGTGAACCTGGTCACCGGACAGGACTACGCCGCTCTCCGCCCCGACGACCGGGTCGCCGCCCTGGCCACGCTGTCCTTCGACGCCTCCACCTTCGAGATCTGGGGACCGCTGGTCAGCGGTGCGACCTGCGTCGTCCTCGGCCACGGCGGGGACGACCCGGCGGGTCTGTGCGAACGGATCCGCCGCGACGGCGTCACGGTCCTGCACCTGACCAGCCCGGTGTTCCGCCTGCTGGAACCCGCGCACTTCGCGGTCCTCGGCGGCGTGCGCACCCTGCTGTTCGGCGGCGACTCCGTCCGCTCGCACCTCGCGGACACCGCGCGGGAGGCCTTCGCCGGGGAACTCGTCCACCTGTACGGGCCCACCGAGACCACCGGCTTCGCTACCTTCCACGACGTCCGGGCGCAGGGCGACGGCGGGACGACGATCCCGATCGGCCGGCCGATCACCGGAGCCCGGATCCGCATCCTCGATCCGGACGGCGAACCCGTCCCCGACGGGGAAGCAGGTGAGCTGTACATCGGCGGACGCGGCGTCACCCGCGGCTACCTCAACCGTCCCGACCTCACCGCCGAACGCTTCGTCCGCGACGACTCCGACCCCGCCGGCTCCCTGCTGTACCGTACCGGCGACCTCGTCCGGCGCGGCTCCGACGGCGCCCTGCGGTTCCTGGGCCGACTGGACCGGCAGATCAAGGTCCGCGGCTACCGCATCGAACCGGGCGAGATCGAGACGGCGCTCTGCGGGCACCCGGGGGTGGCCGACGCCGTCGTGGTGGCCGCGGAGGACGGCACCGGCGACAAACGGCTCGACGCCTACATCGTCCCCACCGTGTGCGACGACGACCGCCGACTGGTCACCGAGCTGCGCCGACTGGTCGCCGACACGCTTCCCCGCCACCAGCACCCCGCCACCGTCACCGTCGTCGCGGCCCTCCCCCTCACCCCCAACCTCAAGATCGACGTGGCGAGGCTGCCCGCACCGGCCGAGGAACGCAGCCTCGACCTGGACGCCCCGGTCGACCCCCGCACCGCCCTCGAAACCGCCCTCACCGCGCTCTGGGCCGACCTGCTCGGCGCCGCCGAGGTCGGCATCGACGACGACTTCTTCGCCCTGGGCGGCGACTCCGTCTCGGCCGTCCGGCTCGCCGCAGCAGCCACCACCACCGCCGGCACGCCGATCGGCGTGCGCGACGTCTTCGCGCACCCGACGGTCCGCCGCCTCGCCGCGCACTGCGCCGAGCCCGCCACGGAAGGCCGGCCCCGATGAGCGCCGACACCCGGACGACCGCACCCATGACGAGGGCGCAGAAGTTCCAGCACCACCTGGAGAAGGGGCTCGCCGAAGGCCTCCTGCCGCTCCCCGACGACACCGACCTGACCGCCGCCCGGCACCTCGTGCGGGACCTGGAACGGCGCTTCGAGATCCTGCGCACCACCCTCGCGGTCGTGGACGGCGAACTGCGCCAGCAGGTGCACCCCGAGGGCGCACCCGTACAGGCCGGGGACGTACTGTCCGGTTCCACCGCCCGGCAGCACCTGGCCGGCCTGGTCGAGCGGTTCACCGCCGAGGACCACGGCCGGACCGGCCGCTTCCTGGTCCGCCACCACCTCGTACGGGACGGCAGCCGGCGCTGGCTCGCCATGGTCGCCGACAACGTCGCCGTCGACGCCGGCTTCCACGGGGTCCTGGACCGCACGGCCGCCGCGATCCTGGCCGACCCCCACGCACCGGCCGCCGCCGACGCCCTCCCCGGCGGCCCCGGCCTCCAGCCCGCCGACTTCGCCCGGATCGAGACCGGGCCACCGGGCCGCACGGAACGCGACCGGGCCCGCGACCACCTGCGACGGCACTTCGCCGACGCTCCACCGCGCCTGCACCCCGCGTGCCCGCCCGGCGAAAGGCCCGAGGGACGCTACTACCGGTGCGCGCTCCCGCTGGCCGGCGCCGACACGATCCTCGCCCGCATCATGTCCGGCGCCGGACTGCTGCCCTCGGCCGTGATCCTCGCGGCCTTCGCCCAACTGCTCTGCCGGCGCGCCGACTCGGACGCCTGCACGGTCAACGTGTCGCTGGACAACCGCCACAACGCCGAGCTGCGCCGAGTGCTGTCCGCCACCGCGCAGCGCACCCCCGTCGCCCTGCGGCGCCGGGACCGCAGCCTGCTCGCCGCCGCGGCCGAGGCCCAGCAGGCGCTGGTCGCCGGACACCCCGTCCACGGTCGCTACGACCCCTTCGACCTCCTCCACGAACGCGTCCTCGCCCAGCACCGCCGCGGCGTCTGCCTCTCCACCGACCTCGCCTTCAACTTCATCCCGCCACCGCAGGGCTGGACCGAGCTGATCGGCGCCGACGGCGCCCCCGCCGCACCCGAACGGGAGCCCACCTGGGCACCCACCGACGAGGTCTCCTACGAGTACGGGGCCAGCCTGTCGGTGCGCTGGTCCGACCCCCGCACCGCCCGGCTGTCCGTCCACGGGGACTCGCAGGTCCTGGCGCCGGACCAGTGCGCGGCACTGCTGCGCGGCATCGTGCTCGTCCTCACCCGGATCGCCGACGGCCAGGACTGCACGGCATCCGGGGCCGCCGCAGCGGTGGGGCTGAACCGGCTGCCGCGCGGCCCGCACGAGCAGCGGGTCGACGGCCACTGGGCCGACCTGGCGGCGATCGAGGCGCGGCTGCTGCGCATCGACGGTGTGGAGCGGGCCGAGGTGCTCCTCACCGACGGCGATCGGCCCGCCGCGCCCCGGCTGACCGCCCGCGTCACCGTCGCGGAACAGGGCGCGCCGACGCCGCTCGACCTCCGCGAGGCGCTGCTACGGGCCGTGGACAGCGGCGAGCTCCTGGCCGTCCCGGACCACTACGACCTCCTCCCCGGCAGCCCGTCGGAGTGCCGCGGCACCGACGGCCGCCACGGGGACGGCCGGACGATCCATGCCCGGCCCGCGACCACCCAGGCCGAGCTCGACCTCCGGAGCGTGCTGGCGGAGTCCGCCATCGTCGCGGAGCCCGACCTCGACCTCTGCTACCTGCGGGCCGGCGGAGCGCTGGAGCGCTACCCGGAGTTCGCGGACCTGCTCCGCCGCCGCGGATACCTCCCGCCGGACTTCGCCCGGGTCAGCGGGACGACCACCCTGCGGACCCTGGCCCGGGAGTTGCACCGGGCCGGCGCCACGACCCACCCGACCGAGCGAACCCTGGAGCAGCGATGACCCCGACGCCCCACGTCCTGTCGCAGGAGGAGATCGACACCTTCTGGCGGGACGGCTACCTGCTCGTCCGCGGCGTCCTGACCGAAGCGCAGGCCCGCCACTACGCCGGCCTGATCCTGGACCTGCTCCCGCGCGACCTGCGCATCCCGGAGCACTGGGAGGCGTACGACGGCCGCTACAAGCCCTTCAACACCCCCGGCAACCAGACCTTCGACGGCCCGGAGTTCATCCCGCTCCACCAGAACGAGCGGCTCTACGAAGTGGCGGTGCAGCTGCTCGGGCACCGGCGGCTGCTCGTGCGGGACGGCTCGGTCGCCATCACCCTGCGCAACGACACCCCGCACCCGACCGAGCTGAGCCAGGACGTGCACATCGACCCGGCGGTGCCCGAGGACGTGGACGAGTTCCTCTTCACCGCCGAGGAGGTCGAGATCGGCGGCTGCTACTACTTCACGGACGTGGCACCGGGCGGCGGCGGCATCCACGTCGTCCCCGGGGGCCACCGCATCGTCGAGGAAGAGGCCAGGGCCGTCCCGCGCGGACGGCAGCTGCACGACAAGTGGCGCACCATTCCGCACCTGCGCACGGTGGAGGTCACCGGGAGGGCCGGCGACTTCGTGCTGACCCACCACCTGATGCCGCACGCGGCCTCGCACAACCGGAGGCCCGAGGCGCGGGTCGCGCAGTTCTTCCGCTACGCGCGGGACGACCAGCCCTGGGAGTCCGGCGCCCGCCCGGGCGACCTGCCGTCCGGCCACTCCTACAACGACCTGCAGCTCGCCGCGATGACACCGCTCGGCCGCCGGCTGCTCGGCGTCGACCCCTGGTAGCCGCGGGCCGGTCCCCGCACCGCACCGCTCCGCCACCCGTACGCCCCGTCCAGCGTCCCCCGTCCCGTGTCCCGAGGAGACAAGCACCGTGACGACACACCCGAAGAGCTTCCCGCAGGACCTCTCCCTCGACCACGTCGAGCTGTACGTCGAGGACCTCGAAGCCGGCGCACGCCACTTCGCCCGCGCCTACGGGTTCACCGCGTACGCCACCCGCGAGCACCCCGGCGAGGCCCGGTCCTCCCTCGTCGGCCGGGGCCGCATCCGCCTGGTCCTCACGCAGGCCGACGCGGAGGACCACCCCGCCGCCGACTACACCAGGCAGCACGGCGACGGCGTCGCCGACATCGCGCTGACCGTGCCGGACGCGGCGGCCGCCTACGCCGAGGCCGTGCGCCGCGGTGCCCGACCGCTCGCCGGGCCGACCGAGCAGGACGGGGTGACCACGGCGGCGATCGCCGGCTTCGGCGACGTCCGCCACACCTTCGTCCAGCGCCGCGAGGACGACGACGCCCGCCTGCTGCCCGGCTTCACCCCGACGGCCGGCCACGCCCCCGCTGCGGACAGCGGGCTGCTGGAGATCGACCATTTCGCGGTGTGCGTCGAGGCCGGGCACCTGCGCGACACCGTCGAGTTCTACGAACGCGTCCTCGGCCTGCGGAACACCTTCACCGAGAAGATCGTCGTGGGTGCGCAGGCCATGGACTCCGAGGTGGTGCAGTCCCCGACCGGTGCCCTGACCCTCACCCTCATCGAACCGGACACCTCCCGGGAACCGGGCCAGATCGACCACTTCATCAAGAACCACGGCGGATCCGGCGTCCAGCACGTCGCGTTCCGCACCGACGACGTCGTGCGGTCCGTCGCCGGCATGGCCGAGCGGGGCGTCGAGTTCCTGAGCACCCCGGCGTCCTACTACCGGCTGCTGGGCGACCGCCTGCGGCCCACCCGCCACTCGGCGCAGGCGTTCGGCGAGCTGGGCATCCTCGCGGACGAGGACCACCAGGGCCAGCTCTTCCAGATCTTCACCCGCTCCGTGCACCCGCGGCGCACCCTCTTCTTCGAGGTCATCGAGCGGGCCGGCGCGACGACCTTCGGCAGCGGCAACATCAAGGCCCTCTACGAGGCGGTCGAAGCGGAGAAGCTCGGGTGACCGCCACCGACCGCCCGACCGCCGCCGGGGACGCCACCGCAAGCGCCACCCCCGCAAGCGCCGCCACCTCCGCGCCCGCGACCGCGACCGCGACCGCGACCGCGTCCGCCCCGGCCCAGGGCCTGGCCGACATCCGCGCCGCCGCCCGTGCCGCACTCGACCCGCACGTGTGGGACTTCGTCGAGGGCGGCAGCGGCAACGAGTGCACACTCGCCGCCAACCGCGCCGCGTTCGCCGAACTGGCACTGCTGCCCCGGGTGTTGACCGGCGCGACGGCCCCGGACACCGCCACCCGGCTGGTGGGCACGGCCGCGTCCGCGCCGGTCGCCGTCGCACCCATGGCCTACCAGCGCCTGCTGCACGACGACGGCGAACCCGCCGCCGCCCGCGCCGCCCACGCGAACGGCATCCCCTACGTCATCAGCACCCTCAGCAGCCACCGCCTGGAGGACATCGCCGACCCCGGCACCGACACCTGGTTCCAGCTCTACTGCCTGCGCGACCGCGCCCGCACCGACGAACTGGTCACCCGCGCCGAGGACGCCGGCTGCCGCGCCCTGATGGTCACCGTGGACGTGCCGGTCATGGCACGGCGACCGCGCGACGTCCGCAACGCCTTCGCCCTCCCCCCGCACGTCCGCGCCGCCAACCTCGACACCGGCCCCGACACCGAGGCCCACCGCCGCATCGGCGGCACCTCGGCCCTCGCGGTGCACACCGGCACCGCCTTCGCACCCGACCTGGCCTGGCCGGACCTGGAACGACTGCGCGCCCGGACCGCACTGCCCCTGATCGTCAAGGGCATCCTCGATCCACGGGACGCCCGCACCGCGGCCGACCTCGGCGCCGACGCCGTCGTCGTCTCCAGCCACGGCGGACGCCAACTCGACGGCGCCCAGCCCAGCATGCGCGCCCTGCCGGCGGTGGTCGCCGCGGTGGCCGACACCTGCGAGGTGCTCGTCGACAGCGGAGTGCGCGACGGCACGGACGTCCTCAAGGCCCTCGCCCTCGGTGCCCGCGGCGTCCTGCTCGGCCGCCCCGTCCTGTGGGGCCTGGCCGCCGGCGGAGAGGAAGGGGTGTCCCACGTGCTCTCCCTCCTGCACGCCGAACTCACCGAGGCGATGACCCTGGCCGGCTGTCCCGACACCGCCGCCGCCGCGCACCTGCGGACCGAGAGGCCGGCGGCCCGTGCCTGACACCCGACCGGCGGACCTGGCCACCACCGAACTGCACGCCTCCCTGGAGGACCCGGCACTCACCGCCATGAACCTCCTCAACGAGGTGACCTCCCGCTTCCCCCACGCGCTCTCCTTCGCCGCCGGCCGCCCCGTCGAGCAGTTCTTCGACCTGGAGTCGGTGCACACCCGGCTGCGCACCTTCGCTCGCCACCTCGCCGAGGACCGCGGCCTCTCCGACGAGGAGGTGCGCCGCACCCTCTGCCAGTACGGACGCACCAAGGGCATCGTGCACGAGCTGATCGTCCGCCACCTCGCCGTCGACGAAGGCATCACGGCCGACCCCGAGGCCCTGGTCGTCACCGTCGGCTGCCAGGAGGCCATGTTCCTGGTGCTGCGCGCCCTGCGGGCCGACGCGCGCGACGTGCTGCTCTCCATCTCGCCCGTGTACGTCGGGCTGACCGGGGCCGCGCACCTGGTCGACCTGCCCGTCCTGCCGGTCGCCGCCGGAACGGCCGGCATCGATTTGGACGACCTGGCGGCGCAGATCCGCGCGGCCCGCCGGCGCGGCCTGCGCCCCCGGGCGTGCTACGTCATGCCCGACTTCGCCAACCCCTCGGGCCTCAGCCTCGACCTCGACGCGCGGCGGGAACTCCTCGCCCTGGCCGAGCGGGAGGACATCCTGCTTCTGGAGGACAACCCGTACGGCGTGTTCCACGGGGGCGCCGGGACGCCACCCACCCTCAAGGCGCTGGACACCGGCCGCCGCGTGATCTACCTCGGCTCCTTCGCCAAGACGGTCCTGCCCGGAGCGCGGGTCGGCTACGCGGTCGCCGACCAGCGGGTCGCGGATGCCGACGGCCGGGTCGGACTGTTCGCCGATCAGCTCTCCAAGATCAAGAGCATGGTGACCGTCAACACCTCGCCGATCGCCCAGGCACTCGTCGGCGGCGCCCTGCTGGAACACGGCTTCAGCCTCGAACGCGCCAACGCCCCCGAGCGCGCGATCTACCGCGACAACCTCCGCCGCCTCCTGGACGGACTGGCCACCCGCTTCGGGGACCACCCCGGCATCAGCTGGAACACGCCCGCGGGCGGCTTCTTCGTCTGCGTCACCGTGCCGTTCACGGTCGACGACGCGCTGCTTGAGCACTCGGCCCGCACGTACGGCGTGCTGTGGACCCCGATGTGCCACTTCTACGCCGGTCCCGGGGGCGACAACCAACTACGGCTGTCGGCCAGCTCGCTCACCGGCACCGACATCGACGAGGGCCTGGACCGGCTGGCCGCCCTCGTCGCGGAATTCGCCCCCTGAGGCCGACCCCCACGGCGACCGGCCCTGCACCACCGGCACGACCCGAACCGGGCCGGGCACCCGCACCCCGCGGCGCGGTGCCCGGCCCCACCGGTTCAGGAGGGGAGGCCGACTTCCGGAGGAACGCCGACGACCAAGCGGGCCAGGACCGGCAGATGGTCCGAGGCCGCCGCCTCGTCGGTGACCACCACGGTGCGCACCGGAACCGCCCCCCGCCCGGCGAAGACGTAGTCGATGCACTGGTCCGGCCCGTCCGCCGGGAAGGTCGCAGCCGCCCCACCCGCGCGTACCGTCCACGAATCGGTGAACCCGGCACGAACCGTCCCGATCACCGGACTCGACGGAACGGCGTTGAAATCACCGACCAGAACCGCCGGACCGGTATCGCCGATCAACTCCACGACCTCCTTCGCCTGCCGGATCCGGTCGAACTCGGAATAGAATTCGAGATGCGTGTCGAAGATGTGCAGAACACTGCCGTTCACATCCAACTCGACATGCAGCAGACCGCGCTGCTCCTCGGCCGGCGAACGGAACAGCAGGGCGTTCTCCTGGCGGACGACCGGAAAGCGCGACAACACCGCGGTGCCGTACTGCGCCCGCGGTCTCCCGGGGGCCGGAGGGTCGAGGTCGACATTGGCCCCGTAGGCCAGGTGGAAGCCCAGCATGGCAGCCAACTCGCCGGCCTGATCAGCCCAGTTGCTGCGCCCGTCGAAATGCCGGTCGACCTCCTGGAGCCCCACCACATCGGCACCCGAACGCCGGATCACCCCCGCGATCCGGGCGAGGTCCAGCACCCCGTCCGTGCCCTCGCCGTGGTGAATGTTGAACGACATCACATCGACGGAGAACCCCGCGCCGTCCGGCGCAGCAGAAGTGCCGTCCCCCCTCTCGATGTGGATCCCTGCAGGCGCAGACGCCGTCGTTCGGTGTTC
The DNA here is from genome assembly GCF_053610105.1 of Kitasatospora sp. NPDC054939. Taxonomy (NCBI): domain Bacteria; kingdom Bacillati; phylum Actinomycetota; class Actinomycetes; order Kitasatosporales; family Streptomycetaceae; genus Kitasatospora; species Kitasatospora sp. NPDC054939. The sequence goes on from NZ_JBSGXP010000012.1 coordinate 21,876, forward strand.
CATCCGGACTCCCCTCACGGTCGAGTCGTCTCGATTCTCGACTCCCCTGGCCGGGACCATTCAACCGACTCCGCCCCGCGCACGGAACGAATTCCCCTCGCAGCGTAAAGCGCGTACCCCGCCCGGGAATTCCGACACCGGAACCGGGTCGCGCAGCACTGCGTCGAGCGGTAACAACTACTACCTGAACGTCCTGGATTCGGACGCCAAGGGGAACGCCTACATGAAGGACCCCGTGAAGGGGAACCCGTATCAGACCTGGAAGGTCCTCCTCTGACCTGACGCACCGTCCGGCCGGGCCGAGATTCGGCTCGGCCGGATTCCCGCTCTCCGACTCCGCGAAGGCGCGGGAGCACGGGAGAGCACGCCGGACCGGGCGGACCCCCGGTGATCAGGGCAGCATGGTCTGCGCGAACGGGCCGAGCCGGGTGCCCCGCTGGTCGCCGGGCGGGTGGCCGCGGAAGCGCCGTACGTGCCGTCAGCCGACGCTCGGGGCCGCGGGCTCCCACGGCTGGACCCAGGGGTCGGGCCACGCCTCGGCCGCGGCGAGCAGCGGGTCGAAGGTCGCCCCGTCGATGCTCTCGCGGATGACGTCGGCGTGGCCGCCGTGCCGTGACGTCTCCTCGATCAGGTGCAGCAGGACCCAGCGGACCGACCATTCCTCGACCTCGGCGGGTATCCACGGGGCGCCGCCCTGCGGTACCGGAACGGCCTGACCCAGGTCCGGAATGCCGGCGATCACCGCGTCGGTCCGTTCGGCCGCCCCGGTGTACGCGGCCAGGACCTCGGCCAGGGTCTCGTCGGGGGCGAGCCGGAATTCGTCCGTGCCCGCCTCGCCCGCGCCCGACTCGTCCGCCTCCTGCTGCGCCCCGCCCTGCTGCCGGAGGACGAGGTCGGTCCAGAAGGTCTCGCACGCCGCGGCGTGCTTGATCAGTCCGCCGATGCTCAGCGCGCTGGCGGAGGCCGCCGTGCGGGCCTGTTCGTCGGTCAGGCCGTGGGCGGTGACCCGCAGGGCGCGCCGCTGGTGGGCCAGGTAGGCGGTCAGTGCTGTGCGCTCATCGGCGACGGGCGGGACGATTCTCGGCATGGCTGGACCCTCTCGCGGTGCAAACTCTTGCAGCAAATTTCAGCGAGACTGTACTGCCGTCTCCCACCCGACGTACATGCCTTGATCGACCCGATCCGGCCACGGCTCGGGAGGGCCGACAGCGGCCACCTGCGCGCGACCGAGCACCGGATCGCCGCGCGGCGCTCCGGTGCTCGATCGACGATGTCAGCGGTCGCCGACGGGGCAGGGCCGGACGGGCGCCGCCGGAGCCGCGGCCGGTGTGCGGGCGGCGCGCAGCGCGTCCGTCAGCAGCCCGGTGAGCAGCGCGTCGGCGTCGTCCTCGCGGGCCAGGACCCGTACGGCGTGCTCCAGGCAGCGGACGCCCGGGCCGCGCCACCACAGCCGGTCGGCGAGGCCGGTGCGGCCCCGGGCCGCGGGACGCGCGGACGCCAGGCGCTGCGCCCGGCGTCGGCAGCGGTCCCGGCGCCTGCGCAGCAGGAGCGAGCCGGGGCGGCGCAGCAGGGCGGCGTCGAGGGCGGCGGTGACCAGCTCCGGCCCGTACCGGCGATCGGCGGGGTAGGCCGTGGCGAGGTCGGCCGCCAGCGGTGCGAGGGAGCGGCGGGCCCGGTCGCCGACCGTGTCGTTGACGGTGCGGGCGAGCGCGGCGAGCGCCGGGTGGGTGGTCGGCGGGTCGTCGCAGAAGGGCGCACCGGCGAGGACGGAGGCCAGCTCCATCAGGCAGGCGCCGTCATCGGGATCCAGGTGGGCGAAGCGGCTCGGGATCGGGAGCGCGTCGGGCGAGGTCATGGCCGGGCCTCCGTCGGCGGGGGTGGGACGGGGCGTTCCACGGGGGGTCACAGCCCGAAGAGGTGCAGCAGCAGGTAGGCGCCGGCGGCGGCGAGGCCGGCTCCGGGGAGGGTGAGGATCCAGGCCACCACGATGTTCCGCGCCACTCCCCAGCGTACGGCTTTGAGCCTGCGGGTGGCTCCCGCACCGAGGACGGCGGAGGTGATGGTCTGGGTGGTGGAGATGGGTGCCGTCCAGACGAACGCGGTGAAGTAGAGCACCCCGGCGGCGGTGGTCTCGGCGGCGAAGCCCCTGGGCGGGTCGAGGTGGACGATCCGTCGGCCGAGCGTGCGGATGATGCGCCAGCCGCCGGCGTAGGTGCCGAGGGCCATGGCGAGGGCGACGCTGAAGATCACCCACTCGGGCACGTCGAAGGTGTCCTGGTAACCGGCGGTCACCAGGGCGAGCACGATGACGCCCATGGTCTTCTGGGCGTCCTGGAGGCCGTGGCCGAGGCCCATCGCCGCGGCGGACAGGGTCTGGGCGAACCGGAAGCGGCGCTTGGTGCGGCTCACGTTGGTACGGCGGAAGGTCCACATGATGGCCACCATCAGCAGGTAGGCGAGGGCGAAGCCGACCAGGGGGGAGAGCAGCATCGGGATGATGACCTTCTCCACCACCCCGTCCCAGTAGACGCCGCTGGAGGCCGCGACCGCGGCGCCGACCAGCCCGCCGATCAGCGCGTGGGAGGAGGAGGTCGGCATGCCGAGCCACCAGGTGAGCATGTTCCACGCGATCGCACCGAGGAGGGCCGCGGCGACGACCGTCAGCCCCCCGCTGCCGGTGGGGGCCTCGATGATGCCGGAGCCGACGGTCTTGGCGACCGCGGTGCCGAGGTGAGCCCCGATCAGGTTCATGACGGCGGCCATGGCCAGCGCCGCGCGCGGGGTCAGGGCGCGGGTCGAGATGGAGGTGGCGATGGCGTTGGCCGCGTCGTGGAAGCCGTTCGTGAAGTCGAAGGCCAAGGCGATCACGATGATCGCGATCACTGCTGCGAGTTCCACTCCGACGCCGCCTCTGGCCCGGCCCGCCCGACCCGCCGGAGGACCGGGGGCCGGGGAGGATGGCGGGCGGCCCCGCGGGCGACGCCACGCCGAGGAACGCCCCTGACTGCCGGTCAGGCTAGTGCGGGCCGCAGCCGGGCGGGGCGCGCGACAGGCCGCTGTGCGCCATCCGGGGACGGTACGTCCGTGCAGGTCCCCGGCGGGCCGCCGGAGCGGGCCGGCGCCGAGCCGATCGGGGGTGGCCGTGCTCAGCCTCCGCCGAGGACGGCGACGAGCGCGCGGTGCAGGAGGAACGCCGTCTCCAACGCGCCGTAGAGGGCCGCGGCGGTCACGGCCCCGACCAGCAGGCCGACCGCGGCCAGCCCGGCGACCAGGCCCAGCAGCCGCGGGCCCGGTCGCACGCCGCCGAGCCCGTCACGGTCCTGCGCGCCCATCCGCCCCACCCCCGCGCCAGGATGCCCCGGAGCCCGCCGCCCGCCAAGGGGGCGCACGGCAGTGCAGGCGCACTCCCTCACGGGTCACGGTGCGGGACGTCCAGGTCATGCGGTCCTCGGTCTGTGCAGGGGCAGTGCGGTGGGCCGTGCGGGCGGTTCGGTTCGGGTGGCGTCAGGCCGGCTGGTAGCTGAGGTCCACCACGCCGGTGGAGAAGGTGGACGAGCGCACCAGCCGCAGCGGCGCCCCCGCGCTCCCCTCCGGGAACAGCCGCAGCCCGCTCCCGATCACCACCGGGTGCACCAGCAGCCGCAGCTCGTCGAGCAGCCCGGCCTCCAGCAGGCTCCGGGTCAGGCTGATACTCCCCGTCAGATTGATGTTCCGACCAGGCTGCTGCTTGAGTTCCTTGATCGCCCCCACGAAGTCCCCGGAGACCACGGTGGAGTTGTTCCACTCCGCGCTCTCCAAGGTCGTGGACACTACCAGCTTGCGGATGCCGTTGAGGGCGTCCGCCATCTCGCCGGTCTGGTGCGGCCAGACGGCGGCGAACGACTCGTACGTACGGCGCCCGAGCAGCAGGGTGTCCGCCTCGGCCTGCATCTGTCCGACCGCTGCGCCCATCTCCTCGTCCATGTACGGGAAGTGCCACTGCTCGGGCGACTCCACGACGCCGTCCAGCGAGATGAACAGCCCTGCCACGATCCTGCGTTCCGTGCTCACTGCGTTGCCTTCCGTCGGTGTTCCTCGGTGTGATTCGACTCTCGCAGTCGCCACCGACCTGCATCAACGCATGATCGGGCAAGGCGCGTTTAATGCGCCTCAACGGTGCGGTGATCGTGCGGAGGGCCGGTTCAACCCCGGCTGCATGCCGCAGTTCTGAACAGCAGTCAGTTCGGCTCGGCGTGCTGCCGGTTCCGGCCAGGGGGAGGCTTGTTCGGGCCAGGCCTGCGGGATCGCGGCACCCGGGCGGCGGGGCGGTGCCTACCGTGGAAGGGCCGGTAAGCACCTTTCCCGTCGTCTGCCCGCATCGCGTGAGCACCGAGGTAGGGAGTACGCACAGTGCCGTCCTTGCTGAAGTACGAGATCGTCACCGATCCGACGTCGCTCCAGGCATCGCTCCCCGGCGAACCGTCCCGGGGAACGGTGTACATCATCGTCTCCAACACCCACCAGTCCGCGGTGGAGTGGGACTAAATCGACGTCGAGCTCCCGTACCTGCCCTTCTCCTCACCCCTGACGGACGATCCGGCCGCGGTCACCACGGGTATCGAGCGGACGAAGCAGAGGCCCATCGACGACGAGCTGGAATTCAGATGGGACGACGGCCGGCTCCGCGGCGACGGGGATGTTCTCCAGCTTCAGGACCAGGGCCTCTCCGCTCTTCAGGAACGGGTGCCTCGCCGCGTTGCGGCTGCGACCGGTCGAACTGGGCCCGGAAGAGGGCGCGGGTCTGTCGCTCCTGGAGATCCACGAGAAGGCCGGCGGCGGCGACAAGCCCGAGCCCATGCGGGAGCAGCCCTTCACCACCACCGTGGGATTCGTCAAGCAGACGCCGCAGGTACCGCGGAACTTCCGCGCGGAGAAGTCCCTGCTCGACGGGGACCGGAACGAGCCCCTCGTCCTCACGTGGGACGGGCCCGACGGTCTCGACTACCGGATCCTCGACGCGACGGGCGCCGAGCTGCACCACGAGGTGGCGCAGGGAGGTGCGGCCGCCCACCAGGAGTACGCGTGGTCCACCACCGCACCGAAGCGCGGCACCACGTACACCCTGGTCGCCAAGTCGCCCGACGGCGGCGATCAGCGGGGGTACTTCCTCACCACCACCGTCCACGCGCTCGTTCCCGAGTTCGGTAGCGGGACGCGTTCGCCGTGGGTGGAGGGAACGGAGTACAAGGGCCGCGCCGTCTTCACCGCGGACGGCCTGGACGTCCGGGACGCGAAGCACGACCTGGGGAGGGTGACGGCCGACAAGGCCGACGTGGACAGGGTGATCACCCGGCTGGTCCAGGGGCGGACCGACGACAACGGCTGGATCACCTTCCCGGACAGCGGCGTCAACGTGTACCACGGGCCGACCAGCGTTCCGGGCGTCGTCACCGCCGCCCGGGCCGACGTGGACGGCATCAACACCAGGTGGGCGGGCAGCCGTGACGCGGGCGCGGGCTGGATCGAGTTCCCCGGCTCCGGCGTGCGCGTGCTGCGCGACGGCAGCGAGGACCTGGGCACCGTCACGGCCGACAAGGCCGACCTGAACGAGCTGCACACCGGTGAGGCACGGGTCTCCGGTGAAGCGCGGGTGACGGGGCAGCTCACCGTCGGCGGCGGGATGAAGCTCAGCCACGACGGCGAGCGGTTGTTCGTCACACTGCCGGACCGGATCATGTTCCACGGGATCAACGAGTTCAAGAAGTGGGTGGCCTTCGGGGACGGCATCTCGGTCGCGTACGGCCGCAGCGAGGTCTCGATGACCCGTGGCAACGGGATGATCGTCCGGGGGAGCGACCTCCAGATCCAGCACGGGACGCTCTCCATCTCCACCGGCAACCCGCCGCACGTCAGGGAGCTCTAGCTCTGTCCGGTTGTCCGCAGCCTCGGTTCGTACTCCCGTCGGTGCGCCTGTTCGGGTGCGCAGGTCCGCACCGAGCGGCTGCGGGTCCCGGCCGGTGGTCAGACGCGCATCAGGCGGGCGACGGCCTGGGTGGCCTCTGCGACCTTGGCCTCGGCGTCGGCGCCGCCCCGGGTGATCGCGTCCTGGACGCAGTGGCCGAGGTGGTCGTCGAGCAGTTGGAGCGCGGTCGACTGGAGTGCCTTGGTGACGGCGGAGATCTGGGTGAGCACCTCGATGCAGTAGCTGTCCGTGTCGATCATCCGCTGAAGTCCGCGGATCTGTCCCTCGACCCGGCGCAGCCTGCGCAGGATCTGGTCCTTGTCGTCGTGGTAGCCGGTCATGGCGGTCTCCTGGAGAAGTCTGGTACCCGCTGGGGGTATCGGGTGCGGACGTGGTGTGCGGCTCGGCCGGTGGGACGGGGCGCCGCCGACCCGGAGGAGGTCCGGGCCGGCGGCGCCGGTGGATCAGGTCTGGCTGCGCGCTCAGGTGGTGGCCCTGGTGCGGAGGGTGAGGGCGGCGGTGAGGGCGCCGACGGCGGCGATCGCGGCGGCGCCGAGGAAGGCGGCCGAGAAGCCGTCGGTCAGGGCGACCGGGTTGCCGAGCTCCCGCGAGCCGTGGGCGGCGGCGACCGCGGTCATTGCGGCCAGGCCGAGCGCGGAGCCGATCTGGTAGCTGGTGTTGACGATGCCCGAGGCGAGGCCGCCCTCCGCGGGGTTCGGGACGGCGAGGGCGGTGCCGAGCGAGGGGATGAAGGCGAGCGACATGCCGACGGCGGCGAGCAGCGAGGCGGGCAGGACGTCGACGGCGAACGAGCCGTCCGGACGGGCGAAGGAGAGCCAGAGCATGCCGGCGGCGAGCGCGAGCAGCCCGGTGACGATCAGCGGCGCGGGGCCGAAGCGGGCGATCAGCCGGGGCGCGAGCACGATCATCATCAGCATGATGGCGCCGGTCATCGGCAGTAGGGCGGCGCCCGAGGCGAAAGCCTCCAGGCCGAGCACCTGCTGCAGGTAGAGGTTGAGGAAGAACCACATCGGGATCCAGGCGGCGGCCATCAGCAGCTGGGCGAGGTTGGCACCGGCCAGACCGGGGCTGCGCCAGATGCCGAGGCGCATGAGCGGTTCGCGGCGCCGGGCCTGGATCGCGACGAAGGCGGCGAGCAGCAGCAGGCCGACGGCCAGGACGAGCCAGGTGCTCGCCGAGCCCCAACCGGTCTCCGGGGCGCGGACGACGGCGTAGACCGAGACGGCCAGGCCGGCGGTGGCGGTGAGCGCGCCGAGCCAGTCGACGGAGCCGCGGCGGGCGGTGGCGGCGGGCATCGCGCCCGGAGTGGCGAGCAGGACGCCCAGGGCGACCGGGAGGTTGATGTAGAAGACCCACTCCCAGCTGAGGTACTGGGTGATGACGCCGCCGAGGAAGACGCCCGCGGTGCCGCCGGCGGGCGCGGCCGCGCCGTACAGGGCCAGGGCCTTGCCCAACTCCTGCGGGCGGGAGCCGAAGAGGGTCATCAGCAGGGTGAGCGCGGCCGGGGCGATCAGCGCGGAGCCGGCGCCCTGGACGGCCCGTCCGGCGAGTTCGACCCAGCTCTGCGAGGCGACCCCGGCGAGCAGGGAGCCGGCGGCGAGGACGACCCAGCCGGTGGCGAACAGCCGCTTGGCGCCGAACAGGTCGGAGAGCCGGCCGCCGAGTAGCAGTAATCCGCCGAAGGCGACGACGTAGGCGTTGAAGACCCAGGAGAGGTTCTCGGGGGAGAACCCGAGCGCCGTCTGCATCTCGGGCAGGGCGACGCCGATGATCGAGGTGTCCATGATCACCATGAACTGGGCGAGGGCGATCAGCCCGAGCGCCGTCCACCGGCGCGGTGAGGGGGGTGCTTCGACGGCTTCGAGAGTGACGGACATGACTACGGCTCCTATACGGGGTGGGGGTATCTCTGCGAGCGAGCCGAACATACCCCCGGGGGGTACTCTGATGCAAGGAGTCGCCGCGGATCCGGGCGTGCGGCAGCCGCGCCGGGGATGCGCTTCAGGCGGTACCGATGGGCCCGTTGGGGGGTGCCGGTGGTGGCACGTCCGGGCGGGGATGCCGCTTCGGTCGTACGGCCGAGCGGGCCGCGGTAGCCGCCCGGCGGCCGGGCTGATCACGACCGCCGCAGGGGTGTGGGGGTGGCCCTGGATGTCCGTACGGCCCTCGGCGCCCGGCCGCTGAGCCCGGACGCCGAGGACCCGGGCCGCCGCGCGATCGACTGAGCGGCCCGCGACCGTGACCGCGACCGTGACCGGACCGGGCCCTCGATGCGGGCCCGGTCCGGCTGAGGCCCCCGGGGATCGGCCCCGGGGGCGGCGCGCTTGGGGCGGGTACGCCTACTGCGGCGCCTGGAAGCCGCCGATCTCCCGTTCGAGCAGTTCGGCGAGCCGCAGCGGGGTGCGGTCCTCGAACATCGGGCCGATGAGCTGCACTCCCACCGGCAGGCCCTCGGGAGACCGGCCCGTCGGTATCGCGGTGGCGGGCAGGCCGGGCATGGTGGCCAGGCCGGCCCAGACGAGCTGGTCGAAGTACGGGTACTCGACGCCGTCGATGTCGATCCGGCGTTCCCGCGGATCGGGGTGGTGGTCGTGCGGGAACGCCGGAGTGGGCGTGATCGGACACACCACGGCGTCGAACTCGGCGAAGAACTGCCGCCAGCCGTGGCGGTGGAGCTCGCGACGGCTGTTCGCCGCCATCCAGTCGTGGTGGCTGAACACCATGGCGCGCAGCCGCGTCGCGTCGAGGCTCTGATCGTCGGCGCCCAGTCGGGCGGCGAGGGTCCGCAGCTCCTCCTGCGCTTCGACGGGGAAGCGTGCAACGGAGCCCGAAATCAGCAACTGCATGTAGACGATCGCGGCTTCGGTCGGATCGGGCAGCAGCGGACTGTGCCGTTCGACGCGGGCGCCGGCGTCGACGAGCGCGTCGGCCACCCGGTTCACGCCCGCCCGTACAGCGGCCCCGGTCGGAATGAGCGGATGGTCGTCGAGGACCAGGACCCGGAATTCGCCGAGCCGCTCGTGGCGCGCGGGCGGCAGCGCGAGGCGGTGCGCCACGCCGTGCGTCAGCGGGTCCGGTCCGGCCATCACGTCGAGCAGGAGCGAGAGGTCGCGGGCCGTGCGCACCATCGGACCGACGGCGGCGAGATCCTGGTCGATCGGCAGGGCCGGCCCGGGCGGCGGGACCATTCCGCGGGCCGGCGCCAGTCCGAGGGTCGGTTTGTGTGCGTACACGCCGCAGAAATGCGCGGGGGTGCGCAAGGAACCGCCGATGTCGGAGCCGATGGACAGCGCGCCGAATCCGGACGCCAGGGCCGCCGCCGACCCTCCGGAGGATCCACCCGCCGTGCGCGTGTGATCCCACGGGTTGTTGGTGGTGCCGTAGATCTCGTTGAAGCTCTGGATGTCCTGCAGCCCCACGGGCACATTGGTCTTGCCGAGCACCACCGCGCCCGCCGCCTTGAGCCGCGACACCTGCACCGCGTCCTCGGCCGGCAGGTGGTTCCGGTACTGCGGCATGCCCCAAGTCGTGGGCAGCCCGGCGATGTTGTACGACTCCTTGACCGTCACCGGAATGCCGAGCAGCGGCCGGTCCTCACCGCGGGCGCGCGCCCGGTCGGCCTCGCGCGCGGCGGCCCGTGCACGGTCGAAGTCCGGCAGGCAGATCGCGTTGATCGCCCGGTCCTCCCGCTCGATCCGGGCGATCGCCTCGTCGGTGAGTTCCACCGAGCTCACTTCACCGGTGCGCAGGGCAGTCGCGAGTTCTTCGGCCGTCTGATGATTCGTTTCCATGAATCGGACCGTAACGGCCTCTGGGAGAAGCCATAGAATGCCGATCCGCACAACAAGATGGCTGCCTCACTTCCCGTCATGTTCCGCTCCTTCGCCGAGAATTCATCCGACCGTCGGCGACGGAGACGCTCGCCCCGGTGGCGGCCGAGGCGTCCGGCGGTGCCGGTCACATCGGTCATCAGGTCCTGTCCCTTCAGGATGGCCTCTGGCGATATGAGCACCGGTGCAGTCGGCAGTGCGGGGGCAGGTGCTGTCGGGTGTGTACGGTGACCGAATCGGGGAGCGTCCGGGACGCGGGAGCAGGCGGCGGGCGGCTCGCACGGCCCGGCTCGGGACGGCCAGAAGCCGGCGCCGGGTCACCGGCTGTTCGGGCAGGGCCGGCTCAGCCCAGACTCGCTTGCCCCGTTCGGTCCTCTCGGCCCCGTGGGCAAGGGTCAGGTACTCGACCGAAAGTCGGGCCCGCCGACTTTTCGCGCGGACCGTACCTCGCAGGATGTCACCCGGTGCGGCAGGCCTGGGCAGGGACGGGCGGCGACCGCCACCTGCTCCGTCGTGGGCTCGGCTCAGCCCTGCTCCTCGCCGCCGACCGCGGCTTCGTAGGCGAGCAGGGTGTCGACGAACAGCTTCCGCTGATCCGGTGTCAGGGGTGCCAGCGTTTTGCGCCACGCGGCCGCACCCGGGGCGAGCCAGGAGGCGATCGCGGGTTGCTGGTCGGCGGCGATGGCGATGATCCGCCGGCGCCGGTCCGCCTCGTCCTCTCGCCGTTCGAGGATTCCCTTCCGGCTCAGGTCGCCGACCAGCAGGCTCACCGTCGTCGGTGCGACCTGCAGTCGAGCGGCCAGGTCGTTGACGGACATCGGGCCGTCGAAGAGCAGGTAGGAGAGGAGCGAGAGGTGGCGCGGCGCCAGCGCGAAGGACTGCAGCGCCTCGGGCACGGGGATCTTCTTGACCCGGCTCACCATCCGGGGCATGAGCAGGAGCAGGGCCCTGACGGTGTCGTCGACCCCGCTCTCGCTGCCCTCTGTCGCGTCGTGCGCCGTGGGCCTTGACATGGCACACCCCTCCATATTTATCTTTGCAGTCAAAGGTACTTTGCTGGCAAAGCCAGCTGCCTTCCATCCTATGGACCGGCGTGAACGGGAGTTGCCACCATGCCGCACTTCACGGTGCACATCCGCGAGGAAGCCCTCGACGGGACGGTAGAACCGAAGCTCATCCGCGCCCTGGCCGACGCGGTCGGTGCCGTCTACGGCCAGGAGTTCCGCCGCCTCGTCGGGGTGGACCTGATCGGAATCCCGCAGCACCGGCGCGGCATCGGCGGCGAACCGGTCGACCACGACGCACCCCTCGTCACGCTCAGCATGCGTGAGGCCGCGTACCACGTGCCCGAGGTCCCGGACGCCCCCGCCCGCCTGGTCGCCACCATCACCGAGGCACTGGTCGACGTCTTCGGCGAGGCCGTCCGCAAGCAGGTCATCGTGACCATCGTCGGCGTCCCCGACGGCCGCACCGGAGTAGCCGGCGCGGTGGCCTGACCTGTGTGCGCAGGCCGGTGCCGCACGCTCCGGCCTGGGCACGCGCCGGCCTGCGCACGCGCCACGCGAAAGCGGCCGACAACGTCGAGCCGACGGTCATCGGTTGAGTCTCCGGGCCGATCAGCCGTAGGGGACGACCGCCACCGGACACCGGGCGTGATGGATCGCGGCGTGCGTCACCGGGCCCAGATGGGCGCCGACGGGCGCGCGGCGGGTGCGCCGGCCGACCACGACGAGTCCGGCCCCCGCCGCCGCCTCCACGAGGACGACGGTGGCGTGGCCGTGCACCAGGTCGGCGGTCACGGCCACTTCGGGATGCCGCGAACGCCACGGGCCCAGGGTGTCGACGAGGTGCTGCTGCTCGGCGGCCGCCAACTCCGCGCCCGGACTGTCGACCGCGGCGAAGGCCATGTACTCGCTGCCGGCCGGTGGGGCCCAGGCGTGGACGACCCGCAGCGGCACGGCGCGCAGGCGGGCGGCCTCGAAGGCGAAGCCGATCACCTCGTCGCACGCGTGCCGCAGGTCGAGACCGAGGACGACCTCGCCGCCCGGGTCGGGCTCGGAGCCCGCACGGACGAGGACCGTCGGGCACGCCGCACTCCGAAGCACCTCCTGGCTCACCGAACCGACGAGGAAGCCCTGTACGGTGCCCAGCCCCCGCGAGCCCAGAACGAGCATGCTCGCCCTGCCGGAGGCCGCCACGAGCGCCTCGACCGGGCTCTCGCGGACGTGCGCCGAGGTGAGGTCCCCGCCGGCGGCGAGTACGCGCCGCAGCTCCGTCTCCGCAAGGGCCAGCTGCTCCCGGCTCCGGGCCACCGCCTCGTCGGTGCCGGGCACGTCGGTGTCCGGCCAGGGCCAGGCCTGGACGAGTTCCAGGGGCAGCCGCCGGAGCAGGGCTTCCCGGGCGGCCCACCCGGCCGCGGCGGTGCTCTCCGGTGACCCGTCGAAGCCTGCGACGATCGGTCCGTTCATGGTGTCCTCCGGCGCGGGGTCGGACGGCCTGTCGGTCGGCGGAGGGGGCGACGGCCGGTGCCCGGGTCCGACGAGGCCGCTTCGGCGAGCCGGCCGCCGACCGGGCCGCCGCCCAGCTCACCGGACAGCCCGCGCCGTAGGGGTGTCGAACGGTCAGGCGTCCATCACGCCGAGCTGCTTCATGAGGCCGAGGTCGTCGAAGTTCCACCAGGACTCGGCGATCCTGCCGTCGGCGCAGCGGAAGGTGGCGTGGCCGGTACCCGAGACCTCCCTGCCGGTGGGCTCCATGCCCTGGTACGTCCCCACATGGCGTCCGCGGAAGGACACCCGCGCGCACACCGTGTCGCCCTCGGCGACCATGCCATCGATGGTGGCCGTCGGTTCGAACGCCTCCATGATCTCCCGGTTCTCGGCCTTGGCCCGGGCGAGGTCCACGTCGTAAGAGGAGAGGGACGGGTCGTGCTCGCGGTAGTCCGAGGTGCACAGATCGTCCGCCGCGTCGATGTTCCCCGCGTTGACCACGTTCTCGAAGAAGCTGCGGACCACGAGCTTGTTCAGCTGCTCGTCGCGCATCACGTCGAGGTCCGTGAAGGACGGCTCGGCGTCGCACAGGGCCACCATCTCGCGGAAGATCCGGTCGGTCTCCGGCAGGTTCGAGTTCTTCATCGCCTCCTCGTAGGAGGGGAACTCCACGATCTCCACGACGTGCGTGGAGTCGGCGCGGTCCCGCCCCATGATCGAGTGCGTTGCCGTCCGCTTGCCGCGAGTCGCCTCGACCCAGGCGTCCATCAGGCTGTTCAGTTCGTCGACTCTGCTCGTCTTGCAGTCGATGAGCTGTACGAATGTCATGACGTCTCCCACCGATCAGAGGGCTCCGGGGTACTTCCAGGCTATTCCTCGCGATGTCGGACGTCCTGCCGACCGTCGTGCACGCGGGCATCAATGCCGTGCTCCGCCTCATGGCGGGGCGGTGTCGCGCAGGGTGGCGAGCCGCTCGCGGTACTCCCGGTCGTCGATCTCGCCGCGCGCGAACCGGTCGGCGAGCAACTGCTCGGCCGACAGGTGGCCGACGACGCCCGGCGGGGCCGGCGGGGCGGGGCGGCCGGTGGAGCGGTCGACGACCCTGAGGAGCAGGACGCCGCCGAGGATCAGGAGTGCGGTGAACAGCAGCAGGCCGATGCCCATCCCGAACCAGCCCCAGCCGCTCATCCCGCCGTCGTGCCAGTACATCACCGAGATCGCCTCCCAGCTTTCTCGTCCGTCTCCATGCTGCTGCGCCGCGCGCGGAGAGGGTATGGGTCCATCGGTCCCTGTTTGCCGTCCACCGGGCCCCCGCCCGCGCAGGTGCATGTGGGGACCTGACGGGAGCGTGGAGGTGGGACGCCATGGGTGTCGCCGACGTGGTCGTCGTCGCGGCCGCCGCCGTTCTGATCGCGGGCCTGAGCCGGTACTTCTTCGGGCCGCGCCGCGCCGAGAGCGCCCGGATGGAGGGCCGCGTGCAACGGGTGGACGTCACCGTGCGCGGCGGCTACCGGCCGGATGTGATCCGGCTGCGTCGGGGCGTTCCGGCGGAACTGGTCTTCGACCGGCAGGAGAGCGGCGAGTGCACCTCCCGCGTGGTGTTCCCGGATCTGCGGGTCAGTGCCGCGCTGCCGGCCTACCGGCGCACCACCGTCTCCTTCGTCCCGGCGGAGGCGGGTTCGTTCGGGTTCGCGTGCGGGATGAACATGATCCACGGCACCCTCCTCGTCGAACCCGACGGGGAGGTGCCCGGCGGTGAGGCGCCCGACGGTGCCCCCGCCACAGCAGTCGAGGCGCCGCGCGAGGGCGGGGAGCCGGGGCCGGCCCGCCCGGTGGAGGCACCCGGCCCGGGCGATTCGGCGGCGGGGGAGGACGCCGAGGCCGCGGAGCGGCAGGCCGAGATCGGGGACCTGACCCGGCGGGTGGTGGCCGGTGCGGTGCTGACGGCGCCGGTGCTGTTCGCCGTGATGGCACACGAGCTGTTCGGCGCCGCCTGGGTGCCCGGGTGGATGCTGAACCACTGGCTCCAGCTGGCGCTGATCACCCCGGTCATGGTCTACACCGGTTGGCCGATCCACCGGATCGGCTGGCTGACCCTCGTCCACCGCGGTGCGGACATGAACTCCCTGATCACGCTCGGCACCTCCGCCGCGTACGGCTTCAGCCTGCTGGTGACCATCGCGCCCGGGCTGCTGCCGTCGGAGGTGCGCGAGGTGTACTTCGAGGCGGTCGGGGTGATCCTCACCCTCATCCTGCTCGGCCGGCTGCTGGAGGCCCGCGCGAAGGCCGGGACCGGAGAAGCGATCCGTGCGCTGCTCGGGCTCCAGGCGCGCACCGCCAGGGTGGTCCGGGACGGCGTCGAGGTCGAGATCCCCGTGGCGGAGGTGGCGGTCGGCGACGAGGTGGCCGTCCGGCCGGGCGAGAGGATGCCGGTGGACGCCGAGGTGCTCTCGGGCTCGTCGGCGGTGGACGAGTCGATGGTGACCGGCGAGCCGATGCCGGTCACCAAGCGCGCCGGGGACACGGTGATCGGCGCGACCGTCAACGGCACCGGGGCGCTGCGGGTACGGGCGAGCAGGGTCGGTGCGGACACGATGCTCGCGCAGATCATCCGGCTGGTGCGGCAGGCCCAGGCGTCCAAGGCCCCGATCCAGCGGCTCGCGGACGCGGTGTCCGCGTACTTCGTGCCGGCCGTGATCGCCGTCGCGATCGCGACGTTCGCGGTCTGGTTCACCGTCGGGCCGCCCCCGGCGTTCACCCTGGCGCTGGTGTCGGCCGTGGCCGTACTGATCATCGCGTGCCCGTGCGCGCTGGGCCTCGCGACCCCACTGTCGATCATGGTGGCGACGGGAAAGGGAGCGCAGGCGGGCATCCTGATCCGCTCCGCCGAGGCGCTGGAGACCGCGCACGGGCTCGACACCGTGGTGCTGGACAAGACGGGCACCGTCACGGCCGGCACCCCCGTCCTCACCGACCTCCGACCCACCGGGGAGTTCGGGGAGACCGGGCTGCTGCGGCTGGTCGCCGCCGCGGAGTCCCCCAGCGAGCACCCTCTGGCCGCGGCGATCGTGGCCGCCGCCCGCGAACGCGGTCTGACCGTTCCGGAGGCCACCGGGTTCGACTCGGTCACCGGCAAGGGCGTCCGGGCGTCCGTGGACGGACACGCCGTCCTGGTCGGCAGCAGACGCCTGCTCGCCGACGTCGGCATCGACACCGCGGGTCTGGAGGAGAGCGCGGCCGCCCTCTCGGCGCAGGGGAGGACGCCCGTCCTCGCGGCCGTCGACGGTCGGGCGGCCGGGGTGCTGGCCGTCGCCGACACGGTCAAGCCGGACTCCGCCCGGGCGGTCGCCGCACTGCGCGGCCTCGGCGTGGAGGTGGTGATGCTCACCGGCGACAACCGGCGCACCGCCGCCGCCATCGCCCGGGAGGTCGGCACCCGGCGCGTACTGGCGGAGGTCCTGCCCGGGCACAAGGCCGACGAGGTACGCCGCCTCCAGGCCGAGGGCCGCACCGTCGGGATGGTCGGCGACGGCATCAACGACGCACCCGCGCTGGCCGCCGCCGACGTGGGACTCGCCATCGGCACCGGCACCGACGTGGCGATCGAGGCCGCCGACGTCACCCTCATCTCGGGCTCCCTCGCCGGCGTGGTCACCGCCATCAGGCTCTCGCGCGCCACCATGCGCAACATCCGGCAGAACCTGTTCTTCGCCCTCGTCTACAACGCCGTCGGCATACCC
The DNA here is from genome assembly GCF_053610105.1 of Kitasatospora sp. NPDC054939. Classification (NCBI taxonomy): domain Bacteria; kingdom Bacillati; phylum Actinomycetota; class Actinomycetes; order Kitasatosporales; family Streptomycetaceae; genus Kitasatospora; species Kitasatospora sp. NPDC054939. Next base: position 37,897 of record NZ_JBSGXP010000012.1, read on the forward strand.
GTCGCCGCCGGCGTCCTCTACCCGCTCTGGGGCATCCGCCTCTCCCCGATCATCGCCGCGGCGGCCATGGCCCTCTCGTCCCTCTCGGTGGTCACCAACTCCAACCGCCTCCGCCGCTGGCACCCGCAGCCGCTACCCGAGGCCGGGTCCGCAGCCGTCGAACCGCTGGTCGAGGTCCCCGACGACCACGCACGCCCCTCGGACCACACCAGTGGAACCGTGACGGACCCGGTCTGCGGGATGACCATCAGGCCCGGGGACGCCGCCGAGACCCGCGACACCCCGCGCGGAACGCTCCACTTCTGCTCGGTCGGCTGCGCCGCGGCGTACGACGCCGACCCCGCGCGGTACGGCGGGCACGACGCCACCCGCGGCCGTACCGAGCGCTGACCCGCCGTTGCCGCCGAGTGCCTTCGGGGGCGGTCAGTGGCCGCGCGGGGCGTACATGATGACGGCGACTCCGGCGAGGCAGACCAGGGCGCCGGTGACGTCGTAGCGGTCGGGCCGGTAGCCGTCCACGGCCATGCCCCAGGCCAGCGAGCCGGCGACGAACACGCCGCCGTACGCGGCGAGGATACGGCCGAAGTTCGCGTCCTCCTGGAGGGTGGCGACGAAACCGTACAGGCCGAGCGCGATGATCCCGGCGCCGATCCAGGCCCAGCCCCTGTGCTCGCGCACCCCCTGCCACACCAGCCAGGCCCCGCCGATCTCGAACAGCGCGGCGGCGGCGAACAGGGCGACGGAGCGCAGGACGGTCATGAGGGTCGACCCTACCGGCGGCCGGCGGGGGAGCCGCCCCGGGCCGGGCGGGCCGCGACACGCTCCGCGGGGCGGGCCGGGCGGCGGCCGACGCGGGTCCGGCGCCTCTAGGCTCGTGCCGTGGTACGCCCCGAGGAGCGCGCCGAAGGCGCCGGACCGTTCACGACCCGGATCAGCTGGCGTCAGGCCGAGGGCGGCCTGGCCGTCTGGGAGTCCCGACTGGCCCGCAAGCGCGGCGCGTTCCGGACCCGCGCCGACACCGGGGACGAGGGCCCGCCACGGCGCGCGGACGGACCGGTGCTGCGCCGCCTGCGCAGGATCAACACCGTCGCCGCCGTCGCGTTCACGATCGGGGGCGCGCTGTTCGCCCTCGGCGCCGTGCTGGCCGAGACCTCCTCCCTCGGGCCGACCGGGATCGCCACCGTCTACTTCGTCGGCGGCCTGTTCTTCAACACCGGCGGCTATGCCTCCCTCCTGCAGGCGGTCAACGCCCCGCGCCGCTCCGGCAGCACGGACGCACCGGTCACCGAGCGCTGGCGGTGGTGGAGCTACGAACCCGCGCGCATCGACTGGCTCAGCACCTTCGTCCTGTTCGCCGGGACGCTGGTGTTCGGCGTCAACCTGCTGGACTCCTTCCTCACCGGGCTCTCGGCCGCGCAGGTGAACCGGCTGGTCTGGGCGCCCGACGTGGTGGGGTGCGTGCTGTTCCTCATCTCGGGGCACCTCGCGCTGATGGAGGTCTGCCACGGCCACTGGTGTCGGCGGTCGCGGGGCATCGACTGGTGGATCGTGGTGATCAACCAGCTGGGGTCCGTGCTGTTCATGGTCTCCGCGGTGGCCGCCTTCATCCGCCCCCACACCGGTGACCCGGTCAGCGCCGCCATCGCCGACTGGGGGACCTTCGCGGGCGCGCTCTGCTTCTCCGTCGGCGGCGTCGTGCAGTACTTCGAACGGCCGTAACCGGCCCGGTACCTGCGGCCGGAGGAGCGGGATCCGGACGATCTCGCCGCTCCCGTCCGGTACCGCCCGGAGCGGTCGGGCGGGTCTGCGACGATGGAACGGTCGGTGACGGGGCGGACACGGCAAGGGGGCGGCAGATGGCGCGGATCGTGATCGTCGGAGGAGGGATCGCCGGTACAGCGGCGGCGTTGGCGCTGCACAAGGCCGGGCACGAGGCGGTCGTCCACGAGGCGCACCCGGATACCGGCGAGGACATCGGCGCGTTCATGACGCTGGCCAGCAACGGCATGCGCGCCCTGGCCGGGTTCGACGCCGCGCAGGCCGTGGCCGGCACGGGATTCGACGTCACCGGCATGAGCGTCCTCGACGCCACCGGGACCGAACTGGCCTCCGTTCCCCTCGGCGAGTTCGATCGGCCCCTCGCCCGCTACCGCTGCCTGCGCCGGGCCGAACTCGGGGCCGTCCTCCAGACCGAAGTCCGCCGCCGCGGGATCGCCCTGCGGCACGCCGCCCGGCTCACCTCCGTCACCGAGACCGACGACGGGGTCACCGCCCGCTTCGCCGACGGCACCACCGCCACCGGCGACCTGCTGGTCGGCGCCGACGGCCTGCACTCCACGGTGCGCACCTGGCTCGACCCGACCGGCCCCGGCCCCGAATACGCCGGGCAACGCGTCTTCTACGGCTACAGCACCGCCGCGCCACCGCCCGTCCCCCGGCCCGACCTGATCACCATGGTCCGCGGCAGCGAGGTCGCCTTCGGCTACCTGGTCTCGCCCACCGGCCGGACCTTCTGGTTCGCCCGCGTCCCGGGCCCGCCCGTCGCCGCCGACGACTGCGCACGCACCACCCCCGCCCAGTGGCGCGACCGGCTGGAACCGCTGCTGCGCCCGGACCGCACCCCCTGCGCCGACATCGTCGCGGGGACCGGCGACGACCTCATGGTCACCAACGCCCTCCACCTGCGGGCGGGCACCCGCTGGCGCAGCCGGCGCGTCGTGCTGATCGGCGACGCCGCCCACGCCGCCTCCCCGGCCACCGGCCAGGGCGCCTCGATGGCCCTGGAGGACGCCCTCGTCCTCGCCAAGGCCCTGCGCGACGCCCCGACGGCCGACGCCCTCGCCCGCTACGAGCACCACCGCCGCCCCAGGGCCGAACAGAACATGGCGACGAGCGCCCGCCTCACCGCCGGCCGCCCCCAGACCGGCAGCCGGCCCCAGGACGCGCCCCCGCCACAGGACTCCCAGCGACCCCCGAACCAGCCCGACGAGGAACTGCTGCGCCTGCTGGACTGGGACACCCCGCTGCCGGCCGCGGCGCGCGCCGACTGACGGCCGCACCGCCGCCGACGGTTGACGAAGGCCCGGCCACCTGGATCCGTCCCAGGTGGCCGGGCCTTCGTCGCGTCGTGGCGCGACAAGGACCCGAGTCGCACCGCGTCCCGTACGGCCGGGCCTTCGTCGCGCCTGGCCCGGCTGCTCTGCCGGCCGGTGTGCATGGGTTCCCGCAATCGGGGCACGCGGCACCCCAGGCCGCCGCCCAGGCCGGACAGGGCCTGGGCGGCGGGCACCGGCAGCCGAGGAGGAGACGATGGGACGGATCGAGGAGTCGGTCGAGGTACGGGCGCCGCGCGGCACGGTGTTCGAGCACTGGGTCAGGTACGAGACCTTCCCGCGCTTCATGCGCGGCGTGGTGAGCGTCGACCGCTCCGGCCCGGGGACCAGCAACTGGGTGGTGGAGACCGCGGGCGGACCGCGCGAGTTCGAGGCCGTGGTCACCGAGATGGCGGACGGCGAGCGGCTGGCGTGGAACGGCGGGGACGGGCCGGTCCGGCACAGCGGGGTGGTCACCTTCCACCAGGTGGACGGCCGCACCACCCGCGTGATGCTCCAGCTGGAGATCGAACCGCACGGCCTCTGGGAGAACCTCCTCACCGCACTGGGCTTCGTCGACCGCCGCGTCATCGACGACCTGACCGACTTCAAGCACCACGTCGAGCGCGCCGCCGGGACGACCGCCGCCTGAGCTGCGATGCCACCCGAGCCACTTGTCGGAGCGCACCCGAACCGAGAGGAGCCGTCGTCATGACCACCGCACCCGCCCAGCCCGGCCTTCCGCCGCCACCGGTCCCGGCGCCGCCCGAGCCCACCGGCCCCCCGCTGCTGCCCGATCCGCCGGCGCCACCGGGCCGACCCGTGCCCCCGACCGAACCGCCCGAGCCCGCGCCGCAGCCGGGCGGCCCCGGAGACCCCGGCCCCGGCGACCCCGGCCCCGTCCGGCCCGCCCCCGGGCCGGGCACACCGCAGCCCGGCCACCCGCGCCCGGCGGAGCCGCCCGACTGAGCTGCGCGCCGCCGGACCGTCCAAGACCTGCTCGGACGGTCCGGCGAGGCGTGCACCGGGCGTGCCCGGAGTGGTGCCCGGCGGGAATCGCCGGCCGGGCCCGAGGGACCCGACGGAGGCGGACACCGGCCGCCCGGAGGGACATGAAGGGGAGAGCGGTACATGTGGTGGAGTCTGGTGCGCCTGGCCCTGGCCGGCGCCGCGGCGGCGCTGTTCGTCTACGGCCTGGACCGGATCGCGCGGACCGTGGCCCGGCGGCCGTCCGTGCGCGGGCGCCTCGTCGGCGTTCCGCACGTGGTGCGCCGGTGCCGGCGTCCGCTGCTGGCGCTGACGGTGTGCCTGCTCGTGCTCGGGGCCCGGCCGTGGAGCGATGCGCCGCCCGAGGTCCGCGAGGGGCTGCGCCACCTGGTGGTGGTCCTCGCGATCGCCTGCGGCGGGTGGCTGTGCGCCCGGGTGGTGGCGCTGCTCGTGGACAGCGCGGTCCGACTCGCCGTGCACCGCCGCGATCCGGCCTCGGTCGGCCGGGCCCGGACCCGCGCCGACCTGCTCGGCCGGATCTGCCAGGCTCTCGTCGCCCTCGTGACGCTGGGTGCGATCCTGCTGACCTTCCCGGCGGTCCGCGGCATCGGGGCCAGCCTGCTCGCGTCCGCCGGGCTGGTCGGCCTGGTGGCGGGCGTGGCCGCGCAGAGCACGCTCGCCAACGTCTTCGCCGGGGTGCAGATGGCGTTCGGCGACCTCGCCCGGATCGGGGACGTGGTCGTGGTGGGCGGCGAATGGGGCACCGTCGAGGAGATCACCCTGACCGCGGTGGTGATCGCGACCTGGGACCAGCGGCGGCTGGTCATGCCGATGTCGTACTTCGTCGGCCGGCCGTTCGAGAACTGGTCCCGCCGCTCCAGCCGGATCACCGGCACCGCGCTGCTCCACCTCGACCACCACGCCCCGGTCGACGTGCTGAGGAAGGAGTTCGACGCCTTCCTCGCCGACAACGCGCTGTGGGACCGCGAGGGGAGCGCTCTCCAGGTGGTCGACACCACGCCCAGCACCATCGTCGTCCGGGCGCTGGCGACCGCGGCGAACGCCGAGGACGCGTTCGAGCTGCGCTGCCAGCTGCGCGAGCACCTGGTCGGCTACCTGCGCGACCACCACGCGTACGCGCTGCCGCGGGTGTCCGTCGACTGGCAGCCCGGCTCCGGCCGCCCGACCGGGCCTGCCGACCGGCCGCGGGAACACGTCGAGCGGCCGGACCGTCCGCAGCGGGGCGGGGAACGGACGGCGCACGGCATCCCGTCGGCCCGCCCGGAGGAAACGTCGCACCCCCGACCGTGAGCGGGCACGCCGTTGACCGGACACGTATGCCGCTGCGCAGGAAGTCGGCCGGTCCGACGTCCTGTGCAGCGGCGCGCGTGGTGCCCCGGCCGGTGCCTCAGGCGGCCAGGATCAGGGCGCCGACGACGGGGGCCATGTAGACGAGAGGGAAGGCGGTGTGGGCGTACGAACGGGCGCGCAGCACGGTGATGACGGCGCCGGTGTAGTAGAGGACCAGGCCGGTCCCGGCGGCGAGGCCGATCGCGGGGACGGCCAGGCCGACCAGCAGACCGAGCGCGCCGGCGGCCTTCGCGGTACCGAGCCACATCCACCAGCCGCGCGGGACGCCGTAGTCGGCGAGCGGCTTGACGGTCCATTCGGCGCCGAGGAAGACGGAGCCGGCCGAGAAGGCGCTGAGGAAGGCGGCGACGACGGTGACGACGACGTGGGCGGACATGGTGTGCTCCTCGGGGTGCAGTGGGTCAGACACCTCACTGACACGCCCCGCCGGGCCGATGTGACAGCCCGGCGGAGATTTCTCCGGAGATTTTCGGCGCGATGTCCCGGTCCGGCGCCGTCGGTCCCCGCGCCGTCAACCCGCCCGGCGGGCGCGGACCAGGGCGACGGCGCCCAGGGCCGCTCCGAGCAGGCCGAGCAGCATGGCCACGTAGGCGCCGCCCAGTCCGTTGCCGGTGCCGAGGCCGCCGTCGGCGGTGGCGGCCACCACCGCGCCCAGGACCGTGGCGAGCAGTCCCGCCGCCAGCGCGGCCCCGGCCCTGAGCGGACCGCCGACCGCGCGGGTGCGGCGCCCCCGCCGGGCCAGCGTCGAGCCGGCGACGATCACGCCCGCCAGCCCCAGCAGTGCGCCCACGATGGCCCCGAGCCGCCCGGGGCCGAGGTCGAGGACGCCCGCGGCGAGCGGCTGTGCCGAGGTGTGCGCAGCCGCCGGCGCGGCGGACACGAGGCCGGCGAGCAGAGCGGTCGTCGCGGCGGCGAGCAGACGAGGGATCGAGCGGAGACCGGGGCGACGGGCCGGGCGGCGAAGCGAGCGGCGTACGGACATGAGGAGACCTCTTCTCGTTCAGTCTGGGAAGGCGGTTCGAGCATGGCCGCCGCACCGGGCGCAGGTCGTCCGGCGAACGCAGACACTTCGCGCTACCCCCGGTGCAGTACGCCCGTACCGCAGGCGCCGTAGCCTGCGGGCGGGTACCGCGTCCGCGGTAGTCGGGTGCTCGTCCGCCGGTGGGATCCGCCCGCTTCGGACGCCAGTTAAGGTGCGCTCATGAAGCAAGCTTCGGCCCGTCTTTGGGGCCGGTACGGGAACGGGGTCGTCGCCGTCGGTTTGGCGGTGGTCCTGCTGGTGACCGGGCTGTCCCAGCAGGGGCCCGCCGGCGGCCTGGCCGTGCTCGGGTACGTCCTGCTGGTGGCCGGCGGGTTGGCGCTGGCGGCCCGGGGTCGGGCGCCGGTCGCCGTGCTGTGCGTCACCGGGCTGTGCGCGGTGGGCCACCAGGCGGCCGGGTTCGACGTGGCCGCGGTCGCGTTCCTGTTTGCCGTGTACGGGGCGGTGCGGGCGGGGCACCGGGTCTTCACCGTCGCGGTGAGCGTGGCCGTCCTGGCACTGCTCCCGCTCGCGGCCCTGGTTTCGGGCCTGCACGACACGGGTGAGGCGTTCGCCCAGGCCCGCGGCGCGCTCCAGATCGCCTGGTTGATCGCGGCGGCGGCCGCGGGTGAGGCGCTGCGGCAGGCCGAACGGCGGGCGGACGAGGCCGAGCGCAGCCGGGAGGAGACCGCCCGGCGCCGCGCCGACGAGGAACGGCTGCGCATCGCCCGGGAGTTGCACGATTCGCTCACCCACCAGATCTCGGTCGTCAAGCTCCAGGCGGAGGTTGCGGTGCACGTGGCCCGCAAGCGCGGCGAGCCGGTACCGGAGGCCCTGCTGGCGATCCAGGAGGCCGGGCGCGAGGCCTCCCGGGAGCTCCGGGCCACCCTGGAAGCCCTGCGCGACGACGACACGGCGCCACCGCGCGGGCTCGACGACGTCCCCGAACTGGTGGCGCGGGCGCGGACGTTCGGCCTGGATGCGACGCTGGCGATCGAGGGCCGGCCCGACGGCGTCCCGGTCGCGGTGGACCGGACCGTCTACCGGATCGTCCAGGAGTCGCTGACCAACGTCGCCCGCCACGCGGACGCGACCAGGGTGTCGGTCCGGATCGACTGCTGCCCCGACACCCTCGCGATACGGGTGGAGGACGACGGCAGGGCGACCCGGTCCGCCGCCCCGCGGCCGGGACTCGGCCTGATCGGGATGCGCGAACGCGTCACGGCCCTCGGCGGCCGACTGCGCGCCGAACCCCGAGCGGGCGGCGGATTCGCCGTCCGGGCCCACCTCCCCGTGGAGCGCACGCCGTGATCCGTGTCCTGCTGGTCGACGACCAGCCCCTCATCCGCACCGGATTCCGTGCCCTGCTCGACCTGGAGGACGACATCCAGGTGGTGGCCGAGGCCGCCGACGGCAGCGCGGGCGTGGCACTGGCCCGGGAACACCTGCCCGACGTCGCGCTCATCGACATCCGGATGCCGGTGCTCGACGGCATCGAGGCGACCCGGCGCATCGCCGCGGACCCGGCCCTCGCCGGAGTGCACGTGGTCGTCCTCACCAACTACGGCATGGACGAGTACGTGCTCGACGCGCTGCGCGCGGGCGCCGCCGGGTTCCTGGTCAAGGACGTGATGCCGGAGGACTTCCTGCACGCCGTGCGCGTCGCGGCCCGCGGTGACGCGCTGCTCGCGCCCACGATCACCCGCAGGCTCATCGACCGGTTCGTCGCCCAGCAACTCCCCGCCGACATCGGGCCGGAGGTGGCGGAGCTGACCGGCCGCGAACGCGAGGCCGTCGTCCTGGTCGCGCGGGGCCTGTCCAACGACGAGATCGCCGACCGCATGGTGATCAGCCCGCTCACCGCGAAGACCCACGTCAACCGGGCCATGACCAAGCTCCGCGCCCGCGACCGGGCCCAACTCGTGGTCCTCGCCTACGAATCGGGCCTGGTGGCGCCGCGCAGCAGCTGACTGGGGGCTTCCGGAGGAGCGCCGTGGCGCTGCCGGTCCGCGGGGAGCCCGGAGACCGGGTGCCCCGCGGACGGCGGGTTTCCAGCGGTGCGGACTCAGGCGTGGGGGTCGGTCCCCGGTCCCTGGTCGTGTCCGAGCTGGTCCTTGAGCTTGTCCTGAGCGGTGTCGACGTGGCTGCTGTACTTGCCCTGGGTCCGCTCGTCGACGGTGTCGCCCGCGCGATCGACGCCCTTGGAGGCCTCGTCCTCGTGGCCCTTCAGCATGTGCTTGAGCCTGTCCATCATGCCCATGGCTGTTCCTCCATCTGTGGCCCCCCGCTCCTACCAGTGGAGCAGTGCCGGGGCCGTTCGGCATGCGGAGGAGGACGGCCGCCCCCACGGAGTCGATCCGATCGGGACGGTGTGCTGCTGCACCATGAAGGGCGTCCACTGTTCCGGTGTTCCGGGGCGGCCCGCCTCCGGTCGTTCAGCCGCGGTGCTGCGGGGTCAGGCCGGCCTCGTGCGCGGCGATGGCGGCCTCCACGCGGTTGCGGGCGCCCAGTTTCGTCAGCACCGCGCTGACGTGCGCCTTCACCGTGCCCTCGACCAGGTGCAGGCGGGCCGCGATCTCCGCGTTGGAGAGCCCGCCGCCGAGCCCGGCCAGCACCTCGCGCTCGCGTTCCGTCAGCCGGTCCAGGGAGCGGTGGGGGTGGGCCGACCGGTGGGCGCGCATTCCGGCGATCACCCGGCCGGCGACCCGCGGGGACAGGTAGGCACCGCCGGCGCCCACGGCCCGTACCCCGTTGAGGAGCTCCCGCGGGTCGTCGGCCTTCAGCAGGAAGCCGTCCGCACCCTCCTCCAGCGCCCGGGTGATGTAGTCGTCCTGGCCGAAGGTCGTCAGCATGATCAGACCGACCGCCGGCACCTCCCGGCGGAACCGCGCCACGGCCGCCAGACCGTCCAGCCCGGGCGTCTGGATGTCCAGCAGGACCACGTCCGGCCGGTGCCGGACGGCGAGCGCGAGGGCGGCGTGCCCGTCGGCCGCCTCGCCCACCACCTCGACGTGCGGGTCCCGGGCCAGGATCGCGCGCACGCCGGCGCGGACCATCGCCTCGTCGTCGGCCACCAGGACCCGGACCGGGCGCCTGCCCGCTGTCGTCTCTTCCACCCGAGGAGCCTACGGCCGACCTGCCGCCGCGCCGACCGCGAAGCCCGCGGATCCGACCCGCGACGGACCGCGCCCCCGACGAAAGGCAGGACGCCCCTTCCCTTCGGCCGATGGGCACCGGCCGCGCCCGCTCGTAGCGTCGCCGTCGTACGGGAACGCGGCCGGACCGTCCGTTCCGTGCGCACCCGTCCCGTACGCCGCCCGCCCCGTACGCCGTGCTCGGCGTTCGGTGCGCCGCGCGGCGCGACCGACAGTGAAGGGAATCCTGTGATCAGCATCCGAGGCCTGACCAAACGCTACGGCGGCACGCTCGCCGTCGACGACCTGACGTTCGACATCCGGGCCGGCCGGGTCACCGGCTTCCTCGGCCCGAACGGGGCCGGCAAGTCCACCACGATGCGCATGATCCTGGGCCTCGACCACCCCACGCGCGGGCGGGCGCTGATCGCCGGCCGTCCGTACGCCGACCTGCGCCGCCCGCTGCGGGCGGTCGGCGCGATGCTGGACGCCCGGGCCGTGCACCCCGCCCGTACCGGGCGGGCGCACCTGATCGCCCAGGCCCGGACCAACGGCATCCCGGTGCGCCGGGTGGACGAGGTGCTGGAGACGGTGGGCCTCAGCAAGGCGGCCCGCCGGAAGGCCGGCACCTACTCGCTGGGCATGAGCGGGCGGCTCGGGGTGGCCGGCGCGCTGCTCGGCGACCCGGCCGTGCTGATCCTGGACGAACCGGTGAACGGCCTGGATCCGGACGGCGTGCGGTGGATCCGCAAGCTCGTCCGCGATCAGGCGGCGCAGGGGCGCACCGTGTTCCTCTCCAGCCACCTGATGAGCGAGATGCAGCTGACGGCCGACCACCTGGTCGTCATCGGACGGGGGAGACTGCTGAGCGACACCTCGATGGCGGAGTTCCTGGCCGCCGCCTCGCCCGCCTCGGCCCGCGCCTCGGTGCCCGACCCGGGGGAACGCGCCACCCTGGTCCGCCGTCTGGCGGCGCTCGACGGTGTGCGCGTCGAGACGGCGGCCGACGGCGCGCTCACCGTCGACGGCCGGACCGCGGCCGAGCTCGGCGACCTCGCCCACCACTGCGGCGTCCGGCTGCACGCGCTCAGTGACGTCCGGGTCTCGCTGGAACAGGCGTACCTGGACCTGACGGCGCGCAGCGTCGAGTACGCGACCGGCGGCGCCGGCGAAGGGGGACGACTGTGACCACGACGACGACCACCAGTACGACACCGGGCGGGCGCGGCGAGCGGAGGGCCACCGACGACCTCGCGACGGGGCGCTCGCCCGGCGGGTTCGCCGGGGCGGTCACCGCCGAGTGGGCCAAGCTGTGGACCGTCCGGGCCCCCGTCCTCTGCCTCCTGGCGGGCCTGGCGGTCACCGGGGTGTTCACCTTCTACTACGCCTCGATCGCCCGCATCAACGAGCACCCGGTCCAGCCGGTCGGGAACGCGGCGGCCTCCTCCGTCCTCGTCACCCAGTTCGCCGTCGTCGTCCTGGCGACGGTCGCGGTGACCTCCGAGTACGCGACGGGGACGGTACGGGCCTCGCTCCTCTGGGTGCCCCGGCGCCACCGGTTCCTGGCGGCGAAGGCCCTGGTCACGGGCGCGGTGGCGTTCCTCGCCGGAGTCGCCTTCGCCGTCGCGGGCACGGCCGTCGCCTGGACGGCCTTCGACGGGCGGGCCTCCTTCGCGGCGGGCACCACCCTCGCGCAGGTCCTCGCGATCGGGGTCTACCAGGCGCTCGTCGCCGTCCTCACCGTCGGCACGGCCTTCGCCGCCCGCCACGCCGCGGGCGTCCTGTCGGCACTCGCCACCCTGCTGTGGGCACTGCCGAGCGCGCTGCTGGGGCTCGGCGGCGACACGCTCGCCGCCGTGAACGACCTCCTGCCGTACGGAGCGGGCGACCACCTCGTGCGCGCCGGTGACGACGCCCCGTACTCCGCGGCGACGGCCGTCCTCATCGTGGCCGGGTGGGCTGCAGTGGCCCAGGCGGCCGGCCTGTACGTGCTGCGCCGCAGGGACGCCTGACGCGGCGTCGGGCCCGCCCCGGGTGCCCGCCGACGCCCACCGTCCGGCGGGCACCCGGGCACGTCCCGGAGAATCGACCCGAGCGCCCGGCACCCGCAGACCCGAGCGCCCGACACCCGCAGACCCGAGGCCACGCGCCACCGACCCGACCACCACCGACCGGAAGGACCTCCCCAGGCCATGCGGCACCCGCGCATTCCCCCGGCCCGGACCGTGCTCGCCGACGGGGCGCTGTGGGCCGGGGCGGCCGCCGCGACCGGGTACGGATACCGGGAGGCGACCGCGGGCCGACCGGTCGTCGACCTGCTGCTCCCGCTGGCCGTGTTGGCGGTGGCCGTGCCGCTGTCCCGCAGCCGTCCGGGGGCCGCGGTGCTGCTCGTCAACGGCCTGTGCGCGCTGGGCCTGGCCGGTTCCGCGACCCCGGCCAACGCCCAGGTGCTGTCGGTGGCGGTGCTGAGCTGCCTGCTCGGTGTGCGGGTCGCCGGGGCCCGCGGGCCGCTGGCGGTGCTGGCCGGGTGCCTCGCGGTCGACGTCGCGACCTGCGCTGTGCTGCGGGCGCCGGCCGTGTGGTGGTTCTACACCCTGACCGTCCTGCCCGCCGCCCTGCTGCTGCCCTGGCTGGCCGGCCGCCACTGGCGCGGGCGGCGTGAACTCGTCCGGGAGGGCTGGCGGTTGGCGCGCAGTCTGGAGGAGCGCCAGCACCTCGTCGCGGACCGCGCCCGGCTCACCGAACGGGCCGACATCGCGGCGGACATGCACGACTCGCTCGGCCACGTCCTGAGCCTGGTCGCCCTGCGCGCCGGCGCCCTGGAGCTCTCCCCGGACCTCACCGAGCGCGACCGGGCCGACCTCGCCGAACTCCGCGGGACGATCGCGGACGCCGTCGAGCAGCTCCGGGAGACCGTCGCCGTCCTGCACGGACCACGGGAAGCGGGCCCGGTGGGTCCGGCGGCCCCGGCGGCCCCGGCCGGTCCTCCCGGCTCACCCGGCCCGCTCGCCGCCCGGGACACGGTCGAGGACCTCCTCGGCCGGGCCGCCGCCTCCGGGGTGCCGGTCCGCTGGGAGCGGCACGGCGACGTGCCCGCCCTGCCGCCACTGGTCGAACGCGGGATGTACCGGGTGGTGCAGGAGGCTCTCACCAACGCCGTGAAGCACGCCCCGGGCGGCCGGGTCTCGGTGGGGATCCGCCACGGCGCCGACCGCACCCGGGTGAGCGTCGTCAACACCGCTGCGCCGAAGGGCGGGTCGGCGGGGGAGCGCCCGGCCGTCACCGGCGGCCGGGGACTGACCGGACTCCGGGAGCGGGTGGCCGTCCTCGGCGGCACCCTGCGGACCGGTCCGCACCAGGGCGGCTTCCGGGTCGCCGCCGTCCTCCCGCACCAGGTGCGGCCCGGGGTGCGGCAGGCGGATCCCGGTGGCGCACCCGAGTCCGCGGAACGGCTCGCCGCCGTACGGCGTGCCGCGCGCCGCCGGGCCGTCGCCGCGTTCGCAGCTCCCGTCGCGGCAGCGGCCGTCTTCGTCCCGGCCGCGCTCTACCTGGCCTGGCAGCTGACGACGGGCGTGCTGCCGCCGAGCCGGTACGACCGACTGGAGCCGGGCCGCTCCCGCGCCGAACTCGCCCACCTCCTCCCGGACCGCGCCTTCCCGTACCCGGCGGACCGGGCCCGCTCCGCACCCCGGCCGCCGGACACCGACTGCGCGTTCTACCGCTCCGGCCGCGACCTGCTGAACGAGGTCGACCTCTACCGGCTCTGCTGGTCCGGCGACGTCCTGGTGGCCAAGGACACGGTGGCGGCGGGCGGTTGAGCGAACGGCAGGATCAGCCGCGGCCGACGGCGTAGGCTCGCGACGACCGGTCGGGGGAGTCGGAGGGGAGCGCGTCGCATGCTCGGTTGGTGGATCGTCGTCTCGGTGCGGGACCTGCAGGACCAGGACGCCGGGGTCGCTGCCGACCCGTCGGCGACGCTCGCGAGCTGGGAGGTCGGCATCGGCGGTTTGGACTGGCTCGACGAGTTGGTGGCGGCCGACAAGGCCGAGCAGCAGTGGTACCACGGCTATCCGAACCGGTACACCGCCCTCGCCGCGGACGTCCTGCCGCTGCTCGCCGACGGCACTCCGCCCGGCACCGGCCCCGCCGATGAGCACCGCCGCCGCGCCCTGCACCCCGACCGCATCGCCGGGTGTGCCGCGGACCGGCCGCTGACCGTCGACGCGTGGGACCAGTCCTGACCCTGCGGCGGGCGACGGCTGTGCGGTCCTGCCGCTGGGCCGTGCCGTCGGGCCGCGCTGTCCAACCGGTCGCCGGTGGCCTCAGGCGGGCAGGTGGCGGGCGTGGGTGGTGCGGCGGGCCCGGGCCAGCAGGCCCTGGATGGCGGCGGACGCCTGGCAGGGGTCGGTCAGCGGCGTGCTGAACGGCACCCGGGCGTCGGTGCAGGTGGTCTCCGCGCTCTCGTCGAACGGTTCGGCGAGCAGGCCGGTGAGGGTGACGCGGGTGCGGACGCGGTCGCGGACGGGGGTCGGGGCGACGTCGGTGAACTCCAGCCGCACTGGGATGAGGGCGTTGGAGGTGTGCCGCTCGGGCGCCGGGTCGTGCAGGTGGAAGCGGCCGATCGCGGTGCCGCCGTCCAGGCGCCTCAGCTCCGTGGCGAGGCCGTCGCAGACGACGTTCGCGGAGTGCGCGGTGGTCAGGACGGACAGCAGGCGTTCGGCAGCGCCGGGCTGCCGGGTGGCGCGGGTGTGGGTGCGGGACATGGTGGGGCCTCGGTCTTCCGGGTGGGCACGACGGGCCACCGACGGCCCTGGGGTTAGGTTAGCCTAACCTTAGGTTTTCGCGGTGGCGGCGTCCACGTCGCTCCCGGTACCCGAGGACCGGCCCGAGCGGCGGTGGCGACTGCGCCTGGTGCCCGTCGTCGGCGAGGACGTCGAGGCGCAGGTGTGCAACCTCGCCGACAGCGGTGTGCCAGTGCGCCGGAACGCGACAGGGTTCGCGCACCATCCGTCACCGCGATCCGCAGCGCCGCCCTGTCGTTCTGTGGGATTCGACGTAGCGCGCAGGGATCGCGTCCCGGGAGGATGCCCGCCATGACGCTCGACAAGGACCTCGTTCCGGCCCGTGCGGCGCACTCGCTGCCGTTGGTGTTCGGCGCGGGAGCGGCCATCGGTGTCCTGGGCGGGATGATCGGGCTGGGTGGTGCGGAGTTCCGGCTGCCGCTGCTGATCGGCGTGTTCGGGTTCGCCGCGCTGTCGGCGGTCATCCTGAACAAGGCGATGAGTCTGGTGGTGGTCCTGATCGCCCTGCCGTCCCGGCTGGTCGCGGTCCCCGCCTCGCAGGTGGCCGAGCACTGGCCCGTCGCGGTCAACCTGCTGGCCGGGAGCCTGCTGGGAGCCTGGGCCGGGGCGGGCTGGGCGGTGCGGATGCGCAGCGCCACCCTCTACAAGGTGCTGGCCGCCCTGATGGTGCTCATGGCCGCCGCCCTGCTGGTGACCCACACCACGGCGCTGGATGCGCTCGGCATGCCGGCGTGGGCCCGGATCCCGAGCGGGGTGGTGGCCGGGTTCGGCATCGGGGTGGTCGCGGCGCTCATGGGGGTGGCGGGCGGAGAACTGCTGATCCCGACGATCGTGCTGCTGTTCGCGGTCGACATCAAGACCGCGGGGAGCCTGTCCCTGCTGGTCTCCCTGCCGACCATGCTGGTGGCGTTCGCCCGCTACAGCCGTGACGGCAGCTTCGCGGTGCTCGGCGCGAACCTGCGCTTCACCGCGGTGATGGCCGCCGGGTCGGTGGCCGGCGCCGTACTGGGCGGCCTGCTCCTCGGGGTGTTCTCCGACCTGGTCCTTATCCCGGCGCTGGCCGTGATCCTCCTCGTCTCCGCCGTCAAGCTCGCCCGGCACGACTGAGCGCCGGCTGTCGTTGCTGCGTCGCCGAGCGGACGTCCCGGCGGCTTGCCTGATGACAGGTGACCAACACGGCCGAGCGGGCTCCGGTGTGGTGGCGGTTCCCGCTTATGGGTATGGCGGGCCACCGGGAGGGGCCGACGAAGGCCGCCGGCCGGTGGTAGGGGCGGGTGGTGGCCGGGAGCGTGTGGTAGGGCAGGT